>JAQVEX010000015.1 GCA_028697555.1 Lentimicrobiaceae bacterium
TCGGGGGTAAACTGTATGCGACTGTACTGCATGCCCATGGTTCTGGCTAAGGTGTTTATCATCAAAGTTTTTGCTAAGCCGGGAACGCCTACTAACAAAACGTGTCCTTTAGAGAATATGGCAATAAGCAGTTTTTTTATAACATCGTGTTGACCTATTATTATCTTATTAATTTCGTTGTGTAGCTGAGTATATTTTTGTTGCAAGTCTTTAATTGCTTCCGTGTCTTTTTGCATCTTGTGTGTAGTTAAAGATTTTTTATTGTTTTACGTTCCAATTATATTTTAGTTTACAGTCTTTGTATCTGTCGCCTATTTTTATGTAAGCGTTTTTGCTATTTGCTTGAACCCATTTGGCTATGGCTTTTCCCTTTTTTTCTTCAAGAGCCCATTGCTGTATTATGTTAAAGTCGGTATCAAGGCTTGCTTTGTGAGGCTCGGTTCTGCTGACTAAATATAGCAACCTGAAAGCTGAGGTTCCGTCTTCGGTATAATATTGTACGCTGTTTGAAATTTCGCCTACGTTTAATTTATCGACTACGAAGAACATTTTTGGGTCAAATTCTTCGGCAGAAAGCAAAGTGTTTCCCGTATATTGACTTTGAATATATCCGCCATTGACTTTGCCAGGGTCGTCGCTAAATTTTAATACCGCATCTTTAAAAGGAATTTCGTCGTTACGAACAAGTTCAGCTATGCTGTCCAATTCTCTGGCTGCTTCAATTAGTGCCACGGGGTTTACCTTAGGTATTATTAAAATGTGTCTTACGTTCACTTCGTCTTTTTTCTTTTCTATAAGTTGAATAAGATGGTAGCCGAATTTTGTTTTGATGATATCAGAAATGTCATCTTTATTTTTCAGTCCGAATGAAGCTGTTTCAAATTCCGGAGCCATAATTCCCTTTGTAAAAAAGCCCAGTTCTCCACCTTTGGTAGCTGAACCTTGGTCTTCGGAGTAGAGTACTGCCAATGTTGAGAATTTTTCACCTTTTAGTATTCTCTCTTTTATGTCTTCTAATTTTTTACGGGCTTCTTGTTGTTCTTCTATCCCAATTTTTGGTGTTTTTACGATTTGAGCAATTTCGTACAAGCTAGGAATGAGTGGAATACTATCGGCGGGTAGGTTATAGAAAAATTTTTGTGCATCTTTTGGCGATGCTTTAATACCGCTTGTTATTTGTCCTTCAATGGTTTGAGCAAGAATTTCTAATCGAAGCGGTTCGCGTAGTTCATTTTTGAACTCAATTACCGATTTGTCGTAAAATTCTTCTAATTTTTGTTGAGAACCAAACTGTTGAATATAATATCTTAAACGTCTGTCTAATTCGCTTTCAACCTGATCGTCGGTAACTTGCACGCTATCTATTTCGCCATAATTAATGTACAATTTCTGAAGCAAAAGTTTTTCAAAAATATCACACTCATTTACTTTTTCGCCGTAGGCTTGAACTTGCAGTTTGTTTGTTTCAACATCCGACCAATAAACGGGATATTTTCCAACCAAACCTACAATTTCATCAATCACGACATGCTCTTGAGCCGTTGCCTTACTGAAATTGAGGGCAAGTATATTTATTACCGAAAGTAGTACTATCAGTATGCTATTACTTTTTGATATAAATTTCATAGTCGTTTTGTTTTGCTGCGTTATCGTTTAGTGTTCTGTACAGACTGCTAACAAAGTCGGCTTTGCGTTTTTTAATTATTATGGTTGCAATTTTATCTTTAACCAATTCAATGGGACTTTGTTCTCCAGCCTGTTTATATTCATCAATAATAATGAAATACGTATTTGTATTATTACTTATTGTATAGGTGTTTTTTTTGGGAAGTATGTTTACGGTTCTTTTAGGATTTGTTTCTATTGAATTGACAAACTCCTTTATTTTCAATACATTTGTCCACGTGTCGTTATGAATAGAAATGTTGATATCGTTTTTTACACAAAGCTCGTTTAGTACAAAGCGGTCGTCTTCTTTTGATGAATTAACGTATTTTTTTATTTTGCTCAGCAAATGGTGTTTGTTGTTTATAGTAATTAAGTTGACCTTAGCGTAATCTTCGTTCAGAATGAAGTCGTCTTTGTTATCGTTGTAGTAGTTTTCAATTTCACTAACGGTTATGTTGGTATCAACCTTACTATTAATGACGTTGGTCTGATAGTAATATATTATCAACGAATTTCTGTATTCGGCTACTTTACTATCAATTTCGGCAAAATCAATATCCTTGTCGTTGGCAGCTTCGTGCAGAATAAGCTTTTTATTAACCCAATTATTTATGTAACTGCGTATTATCTCAATGCTATCGTTTGTGGGAGTGTTTTTTTGAACAACACCTTGCAAATCATCTATATACAAATAGCTATCGAGAACACGAGCAACTTTAACAGGTGCATCAATGATTTCTTCTTGCTGTTTTGGTTTGCACGATGATGCCAACACTACGATTGCAAAAATGAAAATAGCATAAATAATTTTCGGATGTTTCAATTGCATTTGCTATTACTTATTAATCAGATTATTTACAGCTGCAGTGTTTATTTTTACTGAGTATTTTTTTCTTAAACTCTCAATCCAAGCATTATCCAAATATTCTTGATATTCGGAAATTATAACTCCCCTTATGTTTTTAAGCTCTTGCGGTTGGGCAGGCAAAATATCGGTAACATCAATAATGTGGTATTCGTTGTTTTTAATTGTAGCAGATACGCTAACACCTTTTTCCCATTTAACGTTGTTCCACTTATCTAAATCGTTTTTGCCGATAATAATTTGTTTTACAGTCAGTTGTGTGCTGTCTAATGACTGTTTTTTCAAGATTTCATTACAGCTTAAACCCTTTTTAACGTCATTTTCTATGGATTTCAGAAGTTTATTATTGCCTTTAAGAGTGTACAAATTGGCTTGCAATCTTTCGTCTAACATATAATTATTGCAAACGGTTTTGTAGTAGTTTTCGAGTCCTATCGTATCTTCAATTGCTTTATTCCAAACCATTTTGTCGGTGAGGTTAAACAACAATATTCCGTCTTTGTACTCATCTATAAGATTTTTAAAGTTAGGATGGTCATCTTCTATGTGCATATCAGCATAACTTATTACTTCTTTTTTCATCCAATTGTCGTAAACATTTTTTACATAAAATGGGATATAAGTCGGAGCCGACATTCTTTGCGTGTAAGCTAATTGGTTGACTAAATCTTCCTGAGTGTAGACTTTATCGCCTATTGTAAAAACAACTTTATTTAAACCTTCGGCTTCCGATGGTTTCCATGAAGAAGTAAAAATCGAGTCGGTAACTCTTGTAGCAACTTCTTCGACGTTGTTTAAGTTTTCGGTAAATTTATGTTTTGCTTTAACTTTTTCGACAAATGCATCAATTATTACGCTCATTCTATCGCTGTCAACCATTTTTTTTCTAATTCTTTCAACTTCATCTTCGTATGAGCCTTGTTTTTGTGTGTCGATTAGTTTAATAATATGCCATCCCACTTGTGTTTCAAAGGGTTTTGAGTATTGGTTTTGTTTAAGAGTGTGAATGTTCTCGATAATTTGAGGCATAAGTTTATGCACAGGATACCAAGGCAATAAGCCACCATCATCTTTGGTGGTTTTATCGTCGGAGTAGAGTTTAGCGACTTCGCCGAAAGACTTTCCACTCTCCAACAAATTGTAAGCATCGTTAGCTTTTTTCTTATTTTGTTCGGGATCCGAATTTTCGGTTTTAATAATTATTATATGAGCTAACTGTATGTTCCCGAGAGCAGGCTTTTTATCAGTTAGTTGAATTAGGTGATATCCGTGCATAGAGCGTATAGGCATTGATATATCTCCAATTTTCATATTGTGAATGGCGTTTTCGAACGGATAAAACATTCTAAACACAGTAAAGTAGCCCAAATCGCCACCATTACCTTTTATCAAAGTGCCTTGAAAGTCGCGGTCTTGTGCCGAAGGGTCTTTTGAGTGTTTTTGAGCAAGTTCACTAAAGTCGCTACCTTTGAGAGCTTGATTTCGAACTTCAATGGCTTTATTCCATGCTTGCAATGTGTCCTGCGGAGAGCCTATGCCATCTATGCCAAATAATATATGTTTCACTCTCATATCGAAGTTGCCCCTTTGATAGGCTTCTTTTAACAGAAAGTTTTCGGCTTCTTCGTCGGTAAGGTATGGCATAGCCAATTGGTTGCGATACGTTGAAAGTTCTTTCTTAAAGCTTTCCAAAGTGTCCATACCCAACGATTTAGCTTCCATAACCTTTAGCTTAAAGTTTATGAAAAGTGGCATGTATTCATCTAAAGCCTGTTTGGTTATACCATTTTCGTCTAAATTGTTTTTATTAAACAAGCGCAAAAACTCGTCGGTATATATTTTATTGTCATCAATGGTAATGATAACTTCTTTATCTTGTGCTAATAATGAGTTTGAAGCAAGTATTAGTAATAAACTTATTAAAACTATGAAATATTTTCTCATTGTTAAAGTGTTTAGAGTTTTGTTAAATTAATAATTATCTGCTATAGTTAGGAGCTTCGCTGGTAATAGTAACATCGTGAGGGTGGTTTTCAATAATACCTGCACTTGTAATTTTAATAAACTTAGCTTTTTTAAGTTGTTCAATATTAGCTGAGCCCGTGTATCCCATACCAGCTTTAAGTCCACCAACCATTTGATGTATAACTTCTGCAAGGTTTCCTTTGTATGGCACTCTGCCAACTATTCCTTCGGGAACTAACTTTTTCATATCGTAAACGTCGTCTTGAAAGTATCTATCTTTAGAGCCACTATCCATAGCTTCCAAAGAACCCATTCCCCTGTAAACTTTGTATTTTCTGCCTTCCAAAATAATAGTACTTCCTGGCGATTCTTCAACTCCTGCAAATAGCGAGCCTGCCATAATCGACGATGCTCCGGCTGCAATAGCCTTAACTATATCGCCTGTATATCTGATGCCACCGTCGGCGATAACAGGAATGTTTCTACCTTCAAGGGCTTTGGCAACTTCGTAAACCGCCGATAGCTGAGGAACACCAATACCAGCAATAATGCGAGTTGTGCATATAGAACCGGGACCTATACCAACTTTTACGCCACTAACGCCGGCGTCGGCGAGAGCGATGGCTGCTTCGGCTGTCGCTATATTGCCACCAATTATGTCTATGTTAGGAAACTTTTTGTTTAGTTCTTTTATTATTTCAATAACCTTTTTTGAGTGTCCGTGAGCGGTATCGACAACGATAGCATCAACGCCGCTTTCGTATAAGGCGGTAACTCTTTCAATTGTATCACTTCCGGTTCCTACTGCCGCGGCAACTCTCAATTGACCTTTTGCGTCTTTACATGCGTTGGGACGAGTTTTTATTTTTATAATGTCTTTGTAGGTAATAAGTCCGACTAATCTATAATCGTCGTCAACAACAGGCAACTTTTCAATTTTGTGTTTTTGTAAAATATCCGAAGCTTTTTGCCAATCAAACTCACCTTTGGTGGTGATGAGGTTGTCTTTGGTCATTATTTCGGAAATAGGTCTATGTGTGTCGCGTTCGAACCTTAAATCGCGGTTGGTGATAATGCCTTTAAGAACCCTGTTTTCATCAATTATAGGAATACCGCCTATTTTATGCTCGCTCATCAATCTGTGTGCATCTCCAACTAAAGCATTTTCGTGAAGTGTTATGGGGTCTAATATAATTCCGTTTTCCGAACGCTTTACTTTTTTGACTTCGGAAGCTTGTTGTTCTATAGTCATGTTTTTATGCAGAACACCAATGCCACCTTCTTGTGCAATTGCAATAGCCATAACCGAATCGGTAACGGTATCCATGGCTGCCGTTACAATAGGAATATTTAACTTTATATTACGCGAAAAATAGGTGCTTACATCGGCTTGTGCGGGTAAAATTTCGGAATACGCCGGTTTAAGTAATACATCGTCGTACGTGTAACCTTCACCAACAAATTTGTCGTTTGTTATCATTGTCGCCTTTTTAGCTTGCAAAGTTAATAAAAACGGTATTAATAATTTACAAATTTGCTAAATTAACAATTATTAATTGTCTATTTCCAGTTGTATCTTGCGTTTTTATTGCCTTTTAGCCAGAAAATAAAGTTATGAAGCAGCAATATTATTTCGAATAAAGGAGTATAAAACCAGAAACCTTTTTCGTTTAGTTTTTGCATTAATTTTTTTGTCATAAAAAGCTGACTGCCCAAGCGTAAGACCATTGCTGCAATAACAATAATAGGATAATAATTCATGCAAAGCAAAAGAATTGATAATATCCAAAACAGGTAAGCACTTACTGTTTCTATTCCTAATAGTGCAAGATGTGATTTTTTGTAGTACTTGCCGGTTTTATTGTGTCTGGTTTTTTGGAAAATCCACTCTTTGT
The DNA here is from genome assembly GCA_028697555.1 of Lentimicrobiaceae bacterium. Lineage (NCBI taxonomy): Bacteria > Pseudomonadati > Bacteroidota > Bacteroidia > Bacteroidales > Lentimicrobiaceae > Lentimicrobiaceae bacterium. Next base: position 6,394 of record JAQVEX010000015.1, read on the forward strand.
AAGTTTTCTTTGGTTCGCTGTAGGTAAATGAAGTTTTATCGACTTCTATACAGGTGTTATTTTTATTTGCAACCTGATTGATGAAGAGGTCATCGTCGCCGGAAGGAATATTGTAGTGCGATGTAAATCCTTTGTTTTTGAAAAACAAGTCTTTTTTGTAAGCAAGATTTCTGCCTATACCCATGTATGGAAATCCTATCAAAGCAAAACTTAAGTAGTTGGCAGCTATTTTTAAAGTATCAAATCTGATAAGTTTATTGAGCAATCCCTTATTGCTTTTGTAAGCACCGTATCCTAACACAACTTCAACATTGTTGTTAATGTTGACAGCCATTCGTCTTATCCATTGGTCGGAGGCGGGGATGCAGTCGGCATCGGTTAGTAATATATTATCGTATTTTGCCGATTTAATTCCTATTGAAAGAGGGAATTTTTTTCCCCTAAAGAAATTCAAATCTTGTGTAAGACTCACTACGCTAAGGTTGGAGTATTTATTTTTTAAATCTTCTAATAAAAACTGTGTTTCATCTTCGCTTCTGTGGTCAACAACAATAACTTCAAAGGCAGGATAATCTTGTTCTAAAATATAGGGCAAGTGTTTCTTTAAATTAGTGTATTCGTTTCTGGCACATATTATCACCGATATGGGAATATCTTGTCGTGATATATCATTGCTTTTTTTGTAAAAAGCCAATCTTGAATATACCGCCCAAATGTAAACCAATTGCAATATAACTGATATTGCGAAAATCAGTAATACCGTTGTCAACAAAGGATTATTTGTTAGAATTTGTAACATAATAAGACTCCTAATTAAGCGTTGGCAAAGTTATAATTTAGCTACATATTATGCTCGAAAAATCGAAAACTTTATTAACATTTTGTTAATACTACGCAAAACGCTTATAGGTTGGAGAAAAGGAAAAAATATTAACACAAAAGTAATGTCTTGTATGAAAATAAAAATATAAAAGTAGTAAATTTGCAACTTTTAAAAATATATGCAAGAAATCAGGAATATAGCCATAATAGCACACGTCGACCATGGTAAAACCACTTTGGTAGATAAAATTCTACATGCGTGTCATTTGTTCAGAGAGAATCAGGAAACGGGCGAATTAATATTAGATAATAACGATTTAGAGCGAGAGAGAGGTATAACTATAACGTCGAAAAACGTTTCGGTTACATACAAAGGTGTTAAAATCAACATTATAGATACACCCGGGCACTCCGATTTTGGGGGCGAGGTTGAGCGTGTTTTAAAAATGGCTGACGGTGTTCTTTTGTTGGTAGATGCCTTTGAGGGTACTATGCCGCAAACCCGATTTGTTACTCAAAAAGCATTGTCGTTGGGTTTAAAACCGATAGTTGTGATTAATAAGGTTGATAAGCCAAATTGTCGTCCTCTGGAAGTGCAAGATCAAGTTTTTGAATTATTTTTCAACCTTTGTGCAACCGACGAACAGTTAGATTTTGTTACAATTTTCGGCTCAGGCAAAAACGGTTGGATGACTAACGATTTAAACGTTGCCAGCTCGGATATGACGCCATTATTAGATGCCATAATTAAGCATATACCGGCTCCAAAAAGCATCGAAGGACCTTTGCAAATGCAAATTACATCGTTAGACTACAACTCTTACGTTGGACGTATTGCCATTGGCAGAATACACAGAGGATTTGTTACTGAGGGTATGCGTGTAGCTCTTGTAGGTAAGGACAAACCAAATAAGCAGGCAAAAGTAAAAGAAATATATTCGTTTAGCGGTTTGGGACGCGAAAAAGTAAAAGAGGTTTTTTCGGGCGATATTTGTGCTTTGGTTGGTCTTGATGATTTTGAAATAGGCGATACCGTTACCGACCCCGAAACAATTGAGGCTTTGCCGGATATTCATATTGACGAGCCTACAATGAGTATGTTGTTTACTATAAACACTTCGCCGTTTTTCGGGAAAGAAGGCAAATTTGTTACATCTAAGCATTTGGGCGAGAGATTGAAAAGGGAAACGGAAAAAAACTTAGCTTTAAAAGTACAAAATACAGATACCACCGATAAGTTTAACGTTTACGGTAGGGGAATTTTACATTTGGCTATACTTATAGAAACTATGAGACGCGAGGGCTACGAGCTTGCGGTAGGTCAGCCACAGGTTATTATTAAAGAAATTGACGGAGTAAAATGCGAACCTATCGAATTGCTTATTGTTGATGCTCCGCCGGAAGTTTCGGGCAAAGTAATTGAAATTATAAGCAACCGAAAAGGCGAACTTAAAGCAATTGAGGAAAAAGGCGACCTGCAACACATAGAGTTTGAAATTCCATCGAGAGGTATTGTGGGACTTAGAAACTTGTTGCACACTGCCACCTGCGGTGAGGCTATTATGGCTCATCGTTTTAAAGAATTTTTACCTTACAAAGGCGATATGCCCAAACGTCTTCAAGGAGTTTTGGTCAGCATAGAAACCGGTATGGCTACGTCTTATGCTATAGATAAACTTCAGGATAGAGGTAGATTTTTTGTAGAACCTTTTGATCAAGTGTACGAAGGTCAGATTGTTGGCGAAAATACCAGAGACAACGATATAGGCGTCAATATTACTAAAGCCAAACAAATGACCAATATTAGAACTACTTCTAAAGATGAAGCCGTTAATATTCCGCCGGCTGTCAAATTTTCGTTGGAAGAGGCATTAGAGTATATTGCAAGAGATGAAATGGTTGAAATTACGCCAAAATCCATTAGAATGCGCAAAATATTGCTCAAAGAAATAGACCGCAAGCGACAACAAAGGTAGGTTTGTTGTATTTTGCTTATCTTTGTTCCGACTTTAAAAAAAAGTGTAAATGAGTAGGGTATCTGTATATGTGCTTAATATTGAAAACTGCGACAATAGCATTATTGTCGATAATCAAAACCTACTACCTGAATCTAGTATTAAGCGTTTGAATAGTTTCGCAAACAATAAAGTCAAAATACAGTCTTTTGTTGGAGAAATACTTGCCAGATACGCAATTTCGGAGCATTTCAATGTTCCTTATTTATTGTCGGATTTCAGCTTTACATCTAAAGGTAAGCCATTTTTGAGCGAATATAAGGAATATAATTTCAACATTTCGCATTCTAAAAATTGGCTTGCTTGCGCTGTTTCAGACGGCAATGTTGGAGTTGATGTAGAAACAATCAAGAAGATAAATCCAAGCATTGCAGATAGATTTTTTACCGAAAAGGAAGTCCTATTTCTGAATACTCTTAATAATGATGACAGAAACGAAATGTTTATCAGATTTTGGACAATTAAAGAAAGCTACCTAAAAGCTATAGGCAAAGGTTTAGCCTTAGAATTAAATTCTTTTAATATTGAGCCCCAAGACGATGATAATTTTGTGCTGAATAATAATGAAGATGCCGAAAAATACAGCGTTTCTTCATATAAATTAAAAGATGCATATGTTGCGGTTTGTGCTGAAAAACCTGCACAAAAGCCAAAATTTATTTGCACCGATATTGACAAGGTTTTGAGTAATATTCAATCGAATTTGTAGGAAATGAACAACTTGTTTTTAAATATTGTCAATTCTCTTCTATATTTTGTTTCAAACAAAACAAAACTTTTCGTTTTACTTCTTTTTGTCGCAACTTCTTGTGCTACAATTGTTGCCCCGTCGGGAGGACCTGTCGATAAACAAGCTCCGCAAGTTGTTTCTTATTCTCCGCAAGATAAAAGTTTAAATTTCGACTCAAAAAAAATTGTAATTACTTTCGATGAGTTTATCAATCTGCAAAATGCAGATAAACAAATATTTATATCGCCGCCTTTTAAAAATGCACCCGATTATAAGGTTAAGCGTAAATCATTGCAAATAAATATTAATGACACTTTGTTTGAAAACACTACATATACCGTGTTTTTTGGAGATGCAATCAGCGATATTACTGAAAATAATAAGGTATCAAACCTTGTGTATTCATTTTCGACAGGTGATTATATAGATACTTTGTCGGTTTGGGGACATGTTTTAGATGCATATACGCAAAAGCCCGTAAAAGATGCATTGGTTATGCTTTACACTGATTTCAACGATTCGGTTCCCCTAACTTCATTACCTCGACACATCTCAAAAACCAATGACGACGGCTCTTTTCATATTCAGAACTTAAAAGCCGGTGAATATAAAATCTTTGCTCTCAACGATTTAAACAACGATTATAAGTGTAATCTTTTAACCGAAAGTTTAGCTTTTTCTTTAGATACAATTAAGCCGCGATACTTTGGCAATAATTCATTAGGTGTAGATACTGCGAAAGAAATTAAGTTAATGATGTTTACCACGAAGGACACAGTCCAGCATATAGTTGAAAGTAAAATTATAGACAAAAATAAAGTTCGTTTTATTTTTAAAGAACCAACCGAAGATTTTGATATAAGAGCCAATTTTTTTGAAAATATAGATAAACAATATCACGAGTGGAGCAACAGAAAAGACACGCTTATGTTGTGGTTGCCTTCTGATGTAGATACGGCTACTTTCTACATAAATACCAATAAAACTATTTCCGATACTATAACTTTTAAGGGTTTGGTTGAAAGAGAAACCGAGAAACCAAAAGGTAAGTCTAAAAGCCAAGCAGTTGCTACCCCCAGACTGAAATATTCTTCCACTGTTAGTTCCGGAATGTTACCATTTTACAAACCTGTGGAAATCAGTTTTAAAACTCCTATTGCTAAGGTGTTTAATAGCAATTATTTATTAATCGACGATGAAAAAGCCGATACCGTTCAAAGTCAGTTTACTGTAGCGGATACTTTATTCCGAAAGCTGACAATTGATTTACCAAAGCCTTTATCTTCGGTTTACACAATTGTAATTCCCGATAGCAGCTACACTGATATTTACAACGTATACAACGACAGTATTAAATTGGCTTTTAGTGTGAGTCCGGCAGAAAATTACGGTTCGCTTAAGCTGAATATTAGTTCAAAAACTACGCAAAATATTATTGTCAATATTCTAGATGCCGAAAATGATAATTTAGTTCGTAGTGTGAAAGCTGTAAGCAATTCAACGATTGATTTAGGATATTTCAATCCCAAGACCTACAGGGCTATAGTTATTTTCGATATAAATAACAACGGGATATGGGATTGCGGCGACTACTTCAAAAAAATATATCCCGAACCCACCTTTATTTTTCCAAAAGAACTAAAGATAAGAGCCAATTGGGATTTGGAGGAAGATTGGCTTATTGAGTGAATGGTGTTTAGTGGTTGGTGAATGGTGGTGAGTGGTGGGTGATGGGTGATGAGAGCTGCGTGTTACGTGTTACGTGTTACGTGTTTCGTGTTTCGAGTTTTCCCGAAGTTTCAGGAGAGTATTGAGTTTCGAGTTTTTCTCAATAGCCGTGTCTTTAAAGGCACGGCTATTGAAGCGAAACAAAAAACATCATTTTACAAAAAATTATCAAAATATTTTTTTATTTCCTACCGCGTAAGTACGAAATTAATACGCAGCACTTCGACACTTCGGGCTTCGACTTCGCTCAGCCACCGCAGTGAGCGAAGTGCTGACCCCGCTCGCTTTGCAAAAGCGAGCGAGCGTCAATAATAAAAATTTGCTGGCGTGCTTTTGTAAAGCGTGCCGGCAAAACTCATTGTTCATTGCTAATTGCCCATTGCTAATTGCCCCGCAACTCGGAACTCGGAACTCTGAACTCGGAACTCTGAACTCGGAACTCCTAACTCCTAACTCAGAACTATTCTCTATCTCCTTATCGTAACACTACCTTGTATCTTTCTGGGTTTAATGCCTTCGGGGGTGTATTCGTAAACTTCGCCAAAGTAAAAATAAACTCCTTCGCTTGCATCTATGTTGGTGTCAAGTATTTTACCGTCCCATCTGATGTCGGGGTCGTTGGTTTTATACACTAGTTGTCCCCAGCGATTCAAAATAATAATATCAACCTTTTCAACTCCGGTATAAGGGAATGGTCGCAGGTAATCGTTTATCTCGTCTCCGTTAGGAGTAAACAAGTTCGGCAAATGGTATTTGCCACAGACGTCGCTATCAACACAAACCACATCGCTTATTTCGCTTTTGTTGCCGTTTGCATCAATAAACTGTATGGCATAGCAGCCACTAATATTGTTATTGGCAGTTTGGTATCGGAAAGCGTAAGTTGAGTCAATAACTACCAGATTTGTGTCGTAGATATTGTTGGAGCGAAGTATATACGATTTATGAACATCGTTTTTGCAAAAAATACTGTTGGGTTCAAAAAACAGTTCGTTGTAAAAGAAATCGCAGTTGGTCGTAATTTCAAGCTCAGGAGTACACGGCGGTTCATTGTCGTAAGGAACTACGCATGCTATCTGCGAATAGTTTATTATTGGGTCTATAATTCCGGGAGTTCCGTAAGTACCAACGGTTTTGACCTTATAACAATATTCCGTTTCGTTTACTAAATTATAAATGGTGTAAGGCAGAGTGTAAGTTGTAGCAACAGAATCGAATATATTGTTTGCGTTTAGTTCGTATATCACGTATTCGGTGTTTGTCCATGGCACGGCGATATCCAAATTTATTCCGGCTTTTTTATCTCCTTCCGAAAGTCTTAAAAATGGAGATGTAGCAGTTTGTGAGCTACCAATATCAGTAATGGAGCCCTTGTCGTTGTTAATCAATGAAATATAATAGTAGTAGTAATAATCATTTGTGTTTAAATTGTTTTCTCTGTGAATTGTATCGTCTATAGTCAATGTAGAATCGACAAACACAAACGAAAACGGATTATCGCTTCTGCTTTTGTATATTTTGTAATAAAAATCGCCTTTATAAGAAATTGTGTCAATCTCGGTTGGTTTCGACCAAGCAATATCAACAATACCTTCCGAATCGTGAGTTTTATCAATGCTGACGTTAGTAATAATAGGCAGCTCTTTTCTCAGATGTGAACATGCTTCGTCGGAAGCGTAGCTTTCAGACCCATCGGCAAAAATTGCCACAACCATGTAGCAATACTCAATACCGTTTGATACGTTTTCATCTTCGTAGCTGTTGGTAATACCCAAAGTTTCTATAAGTTGGTAACCTGTGTAAGCAGGCACACCCGTTTCGCAGTTTTCAGGAGTAAATCCATAGTAACCCGAGCGCCTGTATATTTTGTAACCTGATATATTATCGCAAGTATTATGATCCCAATTCAGAATAATTTTGTTTCCGCTAGCATTTGCAGTCAGGTTTTCTGTTTTTGGTGCTACAACTCTAACGTTGAGCCTTCCTAAGCTAGAGAGCGGAACGTATGAACTATCCGTAGCTCTTATAAAAAAAGTGTAAGGCTGCATTCTAACATTCTGACACGATGTTTCCCAATTGATATATGCTGTGCATCCACCTTGATGATTTACAGTTGTGTAGGTTGCAGGCGGTTCAAGCATAAAAGCTTCGCCGCTGGTTTCAATCTTAACTCTGTCGCCGTCAATATCGGTAGCAACAATAGCCATGTTCATAGTATCGTTGGCAGTAACGCAAGTATCGTTGGTGTACGTAAGGGTAGGAGGGTTATTTGAGCAAGCAATTATATTAATTTGCATATCTCTGGTGGTATAACCTATTTTAACTCCGTTACGCCACTCTTCTATCAAAAATGCAACGTTGTATTCGCCTTGCATTTTCGGGTTATCCCAAACCAAGTCGCCGGTTACGGCATCAATATAAAACTCTCCGCCAATATTCGAACCAACCTGATTAGGATATTGATATCCGAGAACGTTATTACCACCGCTTCCCCTACATATTGTGAGTCTGTACGACAAACTATCGCCGTCGGGGTCAATAGCTCCGGGATTATGAATAAAAAGGTTATTGACGCAGCCAATGTCAACAGGTGGCATTGATAGAATAGGCGAAGAATTTGGTCCTATGAATGGATTTATAATAAGTTGAGTTTCGATATAAAGCGGTATTTCTACTGAGTTTGGAATATTTTGCACTCCCATATTTCTATTAGGGTCTTCCATAGAAATAGTATAGGTAGCCGCACCCGGGTAGGTATGAGTTCCGACGTACAAGTTCTTTCTAATGTCGGGTCCAACCATTTCGCCTATATGAAATCCGTTAGAGTTTACCGGACCGTTGGTTCTTCTTAAAATTTCGCTTGTACCGTCGCCCCATTTTATTTCAAGCTCAAAACGGTCGGCGGGGCTTGGAGCGTATGAGTATGTTACAATTGTAACTTCGTATGTTAGCGGACTCAAGTATTTGTATGTTATTTCGCCGGCACGCTGATGGGTTGCATTGCCAACTAAATAGGTAGCTATAAACAAAAGTATAAGTAAAAATCTTTTCATAAATTTAACTTTTCATAACCTATTTTGTGAATAAAAAACGAATAAACACACAATTTTTATAAATTAGCATTACTTTTGTTTGTTTCTAATGCAAAGTTAGTGTTTTCTTATTGGAATTAGTACTTTTAACAAAAATAAATAATAATGTTTAAACAAATTTTGCCCGATGAGTTTATATACAAAAGCAGAAGAAGTTGAAATAGAAAGGCGTTATGACATGATAATTGAATCTGTTTTAAAGAACAGATCCGACGTAAACGTCGACAATATCAGACGTGCCTTAGAAATGGCAAAGTCGGCGCATGCAAATATGCGACGTCGTACAGGCGAGCCGTACATTTACCATCCGTTGGAGGTAGCTAATATAGTTGCTACCGAAATCGGTCTTGGCGAAACATCTGTTATTTGTGCATTATTACACGATGTTATTGAAGACAGCCCCGAATACAACATTGATGACATTAAAAGTAGTTTTGGAAAAAAGACCGCATATATAGTTGAGGGTCTGACAAAGATAAAAGACGGTTTTTTGATTGAGCAAGTATCGGCACAAGCCGAAAATATTAAGCGCTTGCTTGTTACGCTTTCTGATGATGCCCGCGTTGTAATTATTAAACTTGCCGACAGATTGCATAATATGCGAACTATGGATGCCATGCCTTTGCCTAAACAAAAAGACATTGCAGCCGAAACACTTTACTTGTACGCACCACTATCTCACCGATTGGGCTTATACGAAATAAAAAGTGAATTAGAGGATTTATCTTTAAAATACTTAGAACCTGCTATTTATTCATCTATAAAAAGGACTATTGATATTTCAAGAGACGAAAGAACCGCAATAACCGACGAATTTATTTCACCTATTAAAAAACGACTAACCGAGTTGGGATTTGTGTTTACAATTGATAGCAGAATAAAAACGGCATACTCCATATATCAAAAGATGAAGAAAAAGCAACTTCCCTTTCAAGAAATATATGATGTTTTTGCTATTAGAATAATTGTAGATGTTCCGGAAGGAGAAGATGAAAAGTTGGCTTGTTTTTCAATTTATTCGGAAGTAACAAAGCTGTACCGACCACAACCCAACAGATTGCGCGATTATATTTCCATTCCGAAACAAAACGGCTACGAAGCCTTACATACTACCGTAATGAATAGTAGGGGCGAGTGGGTTGAAGTACAAATACGGTCGGTTAGGATGAATGAAATTGCCGAAAGGGGCATGGCGGCTCATTGGAAATATAAGTTGGGCGATCCCAATACTCTTTTTGTTGATGGGTGGCTCAATAGCATCAGAGAGGTACTCACATCGCCAAATCCCAATTCATTGGTCTTTCTTGATGTTGTAAAAAGAGAATTAACTCCGTCGGATATTTTTGTTTATACACGCACCGGCGATGTAATATCTTTGCCGACAGGCAGTACCGTACTCGATTTTGCTTATGCAGTCCATACCAATATTGGCAATCAGGCAATTGCGGCAACTGTAAACAGAAATTGGGCAACATTGACTCAGCAACTTAAAACAGGCGACAAAATTGAAATAATTACTTCCGACAAAAGCAAACCGCAGTTGAGTTGGCTTAACGAAGTAAAAACCAATAGAGCTATCAAAGCTATTAAAGATTTTTACCGAGAAGAGAGAAAAAATGAAATCGAAAAAGGGAAAAAACTTTTAGAAAGACGTCTGAGAAGATTTAAATACTCAGCTAGTACCAACGTAGTTCAGAGGTTTAGTGTTTACGCCGGATATTCCGGAATACATGATTTGTATTATGATGTGTTCTTGGGTAAGGTTTCTGACGAACTAATTCACGAATTTTATTCTTTAAAAGACTATAAATTTAAAACTGATAAACCTGCTAAAAACGAGCAACTGTTGCCCGAAGAAATATACGCACTAAAAGACCGAAAGAAAAAGAAATTAGAAGTCGATGATATGGATTTTACGGTTGCAAAATGTTGTTACCCAATTCCCGGCGACAATATCATAGCGTACAATCCCGAGTCGGACAAATGGATTATTCATAAAGATAATTGCGAAGAGGCTATTTTTCTTATGTCCAGATTTTCCGATAGAATTAATCATTCCGAATGGACAAATGCCAATACTAACAAATTTTATGCGTTTATTTCAGCTATCGGAATCGATAAATCGGGGTTACTTGCCGATATTGTCAACATTATAAGTAAATCCGAAAACGTTGAACTCAAGGGATTGAATATTAATACCGAAGATAATTTGTTTAAGGCTCATATAAAAATTCAAGTTTGTTCGCGCGAAGTTTTGGATAATTTGATTGAGTCGCTACGCAAAATTGAAAATATTAACGAAGTGAATAGAATTACGGATTTTTCAGAAACTTTTTAATAAAAAATGTTTTTATCTAATCTAATTTAAAATAATTTTTTAATTTTGGAAAAAAATAGAAAGTAAATGGAAACAACAATTAGTTTAAGTCAGGTAAAACAAATTTTTACTAAGTTTTTAGATAACAACAAGCATCGCAAAACTCCCGAAAGGTATGCTATACTTGAGGAAGTGTACAAAATGAAAGGACATTTTGATATAGAAACTTTGTACATTCACATGAAAAACAATAAATATTCTGTTAGCAGGGCGACTTTGTACAATACAATGAACTTGCTTTTGGATAGTCATTTGGTTGTAAAACATCAGTTTGGCGATGGATCGGCTCAGTTTGAAAAATCTTTTGAATATAACCAACACGACCATTTTGTCGACTTAGAAACCGGACAAGTGCTTGAGTTTTGCGACCCACGTTTGCTCGATATTATAAAGTCTGTTGAAAAAAACCTTGGAGTTAAAATTATGCATCATTCGCTAATATGCTATGGTTCAATAAATTCCAACAATAATAACGAGAAATAACAACTAACACTCTTTTAATAAAAGTTTAGTATTATTACCGAAAAAAGTTTTATCTTTGTAACGAATACGATTTCCTGAGTTAATATCGGAAATCGTTTTATTTTGTTGAATTACAATATAAATTAAAAATGAAAATAGATGTATTATTAGGTCTCCAGTGGGGAGACGAAGGTAAAGGCAAAATTGTTGATTTTTTATCGCCAAATTATGATATTGTGGCACGTTTTCAGGGCGGACCTAATGCCGGACATACGCTCAACATAGGCGACCTGAAGCACGTTTTGCACATAATACCATCGGGTATTTTTCATAAAAACATTATCAATCTGATTGGCAACGGTGTTATTATAGACCCTTTGATTTTGCAAAACGAACTCAAACAAATTATTGATAAAGGTTTTAATCCCAAAGAAAACCTTATTATTTCAAGTCGTGCAAATTTGATAATGCCTACTCACCGACTTATGGATGCTGCCAACGAGCAAATGTTGGGCAAGCAAAAAATTGGTTCCACTCTTAAAGGAATAGGACCTTGCTATACCGATAAGGTAGCCCGCTTAGGGTTGAGGGTTGGTGATATTTTTTCAGAAGATTTTTCTGATAGATATACAATGCTGAAAAATATTCACTTAAGTCAGTTGGAAAGCAAAAAATTTGATTATAACTCGTACAAAATAGAAGGAAAAACCTTGCAAGAATACGAAGAGCAATGGCTCAAAGCTGTTGAGTACTTGAAACAATATCAGGTTATTGATACCGAAATTTATATAAACAAAGCGTTGACTTCGGGCAAGCGAGTATTAGCCGAAGGAGCTCAAGGTACCTTGTTAGATATTGACTTCGGAACATATCCTTTTGTAACTTCATCAAATACCATTACCGGCGGAGTTTGTACAGGTTTGGGTGTGCCACCTTCGGCTATAGATAAGGTGTACGGAGTTTTTAAGGCTTATTGTACGCGTGTTGGAAGTGGACCTTTTATGTCGGAACTGTTCGACGATACTGCAAAGACAATGCAGGAAAAAGGTCATGAATTTGGTGCAACTACCGGACGAGCCAGAAGATGCGGCTGGTTGGATATTGTCGCTCTTAATTATGCAGTTATGATTAATGGCGTTACCGACCTTATAATGATGAAAGTTGATGTTTTAGATGATTTTGAAAGCATTTCGGTATGCGAAAAGTACGAATACAAAAATCAAATCTATTCCGAATTCAACTCCATGCTTAATTTAAACGAAGTTAAACCGATTTGGCGTCAGTTGGAAGGCTGGAAATATAGCACAGTCGATTGCAAAACATTTGAAGATTTACCAAAACAGCTTAAAGATTTCGTAAACTACGTAGAACAAATGGTAAACAAAAATGTTACCGCAGTTTCAGTAGGACCTGATAGAAGTCAGACGGTTTGGCGTAGATAGTGACTGGTGATGGGTGATGGGTGGCGGGTGATGGGTGATGGGTGATGGGTGATGGGTGGTACGTACTGTTCACCATTCACTGACCACTCATCACCAATCACTGACCACCAATCACTTCCGTTCCGGTTTGGGAATAAGCGCTTTTCTCGAAAGTTTTAGCTTATCGGTTTTGGGGTCAATGTCGATTAATTTGACGGTAACTTGGTCTCCGATTTTCAGAACGTCTTCCACTTTTTCAATTCGTTTCCAGTCTATTTCCGAAATATGAAGCAGTCCGTCTTTTCCGGGCAATATCTCAACAAAAGCTCCAAAAGGTTGTATGTTTTTAACAACGCCGTCGTACACTTCGCCTACAGTAGGCACTGCAACTATTTTCTTGATTTTATCTTTAACCAACTGCATCATTTCTTTATTTTTGGAAACGATGTCGATGACGCCAAATTCTCCAACTTCTTCAATAACAATAGTAGCGCCTGTTTCGCGTTGCATCTCTTGAATAACTTTACCACCGGGTCCTATAACCGCACCAATAAATTCTCTATCAATTTTAATAGTTTCAATACGAGGTACGTTTGGTTTGTAATCTTCGCGTGGTTCGGTAATGGTCTTAGCCATTTCGTTAAGGATATGGATACGACCCTGACGTGCTTGCTCAAGGGCTTTTTTCAAAACTTCGGTCGGCAGACCGTTAATTTTAATATCCATTTGGCAAGCTGTAATACCGTCATGAGTACCTGTAACTTTAAAGTCCATATCCCCAAGGTGGTCTTCATCACCCAATATGTCGCTTAGTACGGCATATTTTCCGGTTTTTTCGTCGGTAATAAGTCCCATAGCAATACCTGCCACAGGTTTTTTCATTTTAACGCCGGCATCCATAAGAGCCAAACTACCTGCACACACTGTAGCCATCGACGATGAGCCGTTTGATTCTAAGATATCGCTCACAACTCTTATTGTGTACGGATTGTCTTCTTTGTCGGGAAGCATAGCTTTAAGTGCTCTAAGAGCAAGGTTTCCGTGTCCTATTTCTCTGCGACTGGTACTTCTTATTGGTCGTGCTTCGCCTGTTGAGAATGGAGGGAAATTATAATGTAAGATAAAGTCTTGCTGTTCCTGAATAACAGCACCGTCAATATCCTGAATATCAAGTTTTGAACCGAGAGTAACGGTTGTAAGCGATTGTGTTTCACCGCGTGTGAATATAGCCGAACCGTGAGCTCCGGGCAAATATCCAACTTCCGACCATATAGGACGTATTTCGGTAGGAATTCTACCATCAAGGCGGCGACCGCTGTCTAATACCATATTTCTAACAGCTTCTTTTTCGGCTTTGTGATAATATCCGTTTATCATAAACGCTTTTTCTTCAGCTTCTTCCTCGCTAAGAGTGCTAATAAAACTGTTTTTAATTTCTTCAAAAGCAGTATTTCTTTCACTTTTCGATAAGGCTTTCATTGCCGTATCCATAATAGGTTGGTAGCAATGGTCGAAAATAGCTTTTTCCAATTCCAAATCAACTTGTTCGTGGCAGTATTCGCGTTTTGTTTTTGCTTTTTCAACGTTAGCAGCCAATTCCAACTGAGCTTGGCAGGCGATTTTAATATTTTCGTGAGCAAACATCAAAGCATCTATCATACTTTGTTCGTCAACTTCTTTCATTTCGCCTTCTACCATCATAATATTATCAGCCGTGGCAGCTACCATAATGTCTATATCGGCGTTAGCCAACTCGCTGTATTTCGGATTTATTACAAGTTTGCCGTCTATTCTGGCAACTCTGACCTCGCTAACGGGTCCGTTGAAAGGTATATCGCTGGCAACTATAGCGCTGGAGGCAGCCAAGCAAGCTAAAGCGTCGGGCAAAACGTCTTCTTCTGCCGAGATAAGAGTTACAATAACTTGCACTTCGGCGTGAAAATCGTCGGGGAACAAGGGACGTAATGCTCTGTCTATAAGTCTGGCGGTTAAGATTTCTTGGTCGCCCGGGCGTGCTTCGCGTTTAAAAAATCCTCCCGGGAAACGACCGGCTGCGGCGTATTTCTCGCGATATTCTACCGATAGAGGTAAAAAGTCGGTATCTTCTTTAGCCTCTTTTGCGGCAACAACAGTTGCCAACAGCATTGTGTCGCCAAACTTTACGACGCATGAGCCGTCGGCTTGTTTAGCTAGTTTACCTGTTTCAATTTCTACTATACGACCATCGCCTATATCAAATTGTGTTCTTTGTACATTCATAGTTATTATTTTATAATTGTTTTAAATACAAAAAAAGGCAATTATAGCAATTGCCTTTTATGTTAAAATTGTCATAGATGTTTTTTACTTACGGATACCAAGTTCAGCAATGATGGAACGATAACGTTCAACATCTTTCTTTTTGAGGTAATCAAGAAGTCTGCGTCTTTTTCCAACCAAGCGTACCAACGAACGTTGTGTAGCGGTGTCTTTTTTGTTCACTTTGAGGTGTTCGGTCAAATGTTGAATCCTGTGGGTAAACAAAGCGATTTGTCCTTCGGCGCTACCGCTGTCGGTTTCGGAGCTTCCGTACTTCGAAAAAATATCTTTTTTAATTTCAGGTGTCAAATACATGTCTTAATTCTTACTTTAACTTTCTCTTTTTATTTTCAATCTGCAAAAGTACAACTTTTTTTTATATATCAAAGTAATTGTTGAGTTTTTTTTCGTAGTTTATGGGAGCAGCTGTTGGCTATTAGCCGTTAGCCGTTAGCCGTTAGCTGTTAGCTGTTAGTCCATTAGCCGTTAGTCCCGAATTTTCGGGACTGTTAGCTGTTAGTCCATTAGCCGTTAGCCATTAGCTAGTGAAGTCGGAAGTCGGGATACCGAAGACGGAAGTTTTGAGACTCAGAACTCAGAACTCAGAACTCAGAACTCAGAACTCAGAACTCATAACTTACCCACTCATCACTCCCGAATACTCGGGACAAGCCATCACTCATCACTAATCACCATTCACCATTCACCACTCACCACTCACCACTCATCACTCATCACCACTCACCAACCACCACTCACCAACCGCCATTAAAAAAAATCTCCTGCGAAATTCTTCACAGGAGATTTTTTGTTAGTTATACAGCTTCCAATTACGGTTCTGTGGGGCAGGTGCCTTCACAACCGTATTGGTCTTTAACAGTTACGGTATATTTCATAGCCGGTAAAGGTGTAAACGTTGCGGTGCCATTAACTGCGTTTACAGTTTGTGTACCAACTACAGTTCCACCTAGACCCTCGCCTTCGTACAAGGTAACCGTAAAGTTAGGCACACCTGCTGTTACCTTTATTACTATTGAACCGGTTCCACCATAACAAGTAGCATTTGTAAGAGTATATTGAGATGTAGGACCTCCACTTGTTGTAACAATAGCATCGTTTGAAGTTGCAGGCTTACAAGTAGGTAATTCTGCATACGTAACAATTACTCTATATGTTGTTGCACTAGTTGTACCAGCTGCAGGAGTTTCAGCAGTTGTCTCATATTCATAATGATTAGTACCAACATTTTGCCAATCACTGCCATCATATTTTTGCCACTGGTAATTTAGAGTATGACCAACACTACCGCTTGCTGTAACAGAAAGTGTTGCCTGAACACCTGAACATACGGTTGTACTTGCTGGCTGAGTTGTGATGGTAATATTACCAAGGACAGTAACAGTTATTTCGTTAGATTCTTTAGTACAAGCACCTGACGTTACAACAACTTTATATTGTGTTGTAGCTGTTAGGTTACCTGTTGCGTATGTATTGGAATTAGTACCAACATTATCCCAACTCATAGTTCCGGCGTTATATTTTTTCCATTGGTAGTCGTATGAGCCGTTACCACCATCTGGATTAGCCGTAAGTGTCGTGCCGGTACCCGTACATATTGTTTGGTTAGCTATATCCGGTAAAGTAAGAGTAGGTGTAACAGTAATAGTAACTTCGTTAGATTCACCAACGCAACCATCACTTGACGTTACAATAACTTTATATATCATATTTTCAGCTAGTGTAGGTGTTGTGTATGAAGCAGTTGTAGCACCACTACCACCTGTTGCATTTTGCCAACTACCACCTACTTTTTCTTTCCATTGATAGGAACTTGCAGTACCACTGGACAGAGTAGCTGTAAGTATTGTGCTATTGCCAGAACATATGGTTTGATTATCAATGTTTTGAACAATAACAGCAGTGTAAACACCAATAGTAACTTCGTTGGATTCTTTAGTACAACCTCCTGATGTTACAACAACTTTATATTTTGTTTCAGAAGTTAGTTCAGGTGTTGTGTATGTAGCACTTGTAGCCGAAGCACCTGGTGCGTCACCCCAAACGCCTGGTCCAGTCTCTACTTTCCATTGGTAGCTATAAGTGCCAGGTCCGTTACCACCTGTTGGTGCAGCCGTAATTGTTGTGCTGGTACCCGGACATATAGTTTGGTTGGCTATAGTTGGTATAGTAATAGCAGGTGTAACAGTAATAGTAACTTCGTTGGATTCTTTGGTACAACCGCCGGACGTTACAACAACTTTATATTTTGTATTAGCAGTTAGTGCGGGTGTTGTGTATTCATTAGTTGTAGCCGAAGCCCCTGGTGCATTACCCCAACTCGAAGTTTCGTTGTCATATACCATCCATTGATATGTATAAGATCCGCTACCACCTGTTGGTGCAGCCGTAATTGTTGTGCTGGAACCCGTGCATATGGTTTGGTCGGCTATAGTTGGTATAGAGATAGCAGGTGTAACAGTAATAGTAACTTCGTTGGATTCTTTAGTACAACCTCCTGATGTTACAACAACTTTATATTTTGTTGTTTCAGTTAGTGTAGGTGTTGTGTATGTAGCATTTGTAGCCGAAGGTCCTGTAGCATTACCCCAAACGCCTGGTCCAGTCTCTACCATCCATTGGTATGTATAAGAGCCGTTACCGCCGGTTGGTGCAGCCGTAATTGTTGTGCTAGAACCCGTGCATATAGTTTGGTCTGCTATAGTTGGTATAGTAATAGCAGGCGTAACAGTAATAGTAACTTCGTTGGATTCTTTAGTACAACCTCCTGAAGTCACAACAACTTTATATTTTGTTGTTTCAGTTAGTGTAGGTGTTGTGTATGTAGCATTTGTAGCCGAAGCCCCTGTAGCATTACCCCAAACGCCTGGTTCAGTCTCTACCTTCCATTGGTATGTAAAGGTGCCGGTACCACCACCTGCTACGGCAGTAATTGTAGTGCTGGAACCCGTACATATTGTTTGGTCGGGTATAGCTGCAATAGTAATTTCAGGAACAACAGTGTAAGCAGCACTACCGCTAACGTATCCGGTACAGCTATTTTTATCGGTAACAGATACGGTAACAATACCCGCACCGGAACCGCTACTATATGTAGTATTGGATATTAAGGCAGGTGTTGTGTAAGTGTAAACAAAAGTGCTGTCATTGGGGTCAGCATCGGTGTCGTAAATGCCAGAAATTACGTCAGTACCAATAGTTAACTGCCAAGGTTGTGTCCCTCCTTTAAGCGTAATTGTAAACGTTTCCGTTGTACCATAACAAACAGTTTTGGTAACATCTTGAATTACAGCTTGGAGCTTAGAGGGCTGCTTAACTTCTATGACGCAAAAAGACTGCGCCTTAGAAGAGTAGCCGAACAGAAGCAGAAACGCTAATGTAATTAATAATGTAAATTTGTTTTTCATGTTTTAATTATTTTGTTAAATTTTATCTATATGGTTTTCCTTTTTTCTTTATTTCTTTTAATTGTAAAATATTTTAATATCTTTTTAAAGATTCCAAAAAATACTATCTAACTGAACTTCTTGCAAAAATAATATATATTATAATAGGTATACAAATAAATTGCCTTAATAATTAAATAATTTTCATTAAAATTAGTAAGTGTCTGTATTAAAGCAGTTTACATAAATTCCCAAAAATGGAATTTTTTATTATTTTTAGTTTCAAGTTAAATTTTTTGTTTTTTAGTCATATTGTTTTTTTTGTTAATAAAAATATTAAATACAAACATCTTCCACACAACCGTTAGAGTCGGTTACGGTAATAATGTAAAACCCTGCGGGCAGGTTAGAAAATGTATGTGTAGTAGCTGAAGTAGTGTGAGTGTTTTGTGTGTAACCGCCGGCAATATAAGGATTGCCATATTCGTCTAAAAGTTTGTATGTGTAGTTTGGAGTTCCTCCCGTAACAGTAACCTTAAACGAACCTGTAGATGCTTCAAAGCAGTCGGCATTGCTAACAACAACAGAGGTTACCATAGTATTTGTAACAACCGTGAGCGTTGCTTCGTTTGAATAAACAGGGCAAGGATTGTTAACACCTATAAATTCAAAGCGGTAGGTGCCGCTTTCGGTAGCATTAGTTATGGATGCCGAAATGTTATTGTCGGTAATGGTAACGGGAGAACCAACATTATTCCACGTAGCGCCGTTTTTACGTTGTAGCTGGTACGTCCAGCTGCCTGTACCGGTAATATTAACTGTAGCAGTGAAAACGGCTGTATTTCCGCTACAAACTGTAACATTGGCAGGCTGTGTAGTTACCGATATATTTGAAGCTATTAAAGAAGTACCAATACCTTGTCCTTCGTCTCCGCCAATATCGGCGGCACCGCCTGAGTTAACCAAATTGGGAACACCATTGGCATTTACACCACCGGTAGTAGTTATATTTATACTGCCGTTGGCATTAAGCTGTCCGGCGGTAACATTTTCGTCGCCTTCAATAGCATCGGGGCAGCCGTCGCCGTCGGAATCTAAATCTAAATAATTGGGCTTACCGTCGCTGTCGGTATCGCAAAGTGTACGCACTGCAAAACCGAATGCACCTCCACCGCCACGTGCCTTTATTCTTACCTCTATTTTGTGTTCGCTTAAGGTGTGGTCTATAGTTTCAAATAGAGCATTTACATTGCTTGGCGGGCTTATGTTATTATCAGTATAGTTGTAGGTAATTTTACGTTTGTTGGCGCTTAGCCCAATTTTCGGAACCGTAATGCTGTAGCCTCCTGAGGCAGTTGCAGTAACAGGGTCGGTGTAATTGGGTGCAGTTCCTGTCTTTTCTAATAGTTGGAAACCTTTACCGAAATCTATAATATTTATATCCTCTGTAAAGTTGTTGGTTATCTTTAAACTGGTTGCTTCGGCATCAAATACCACCAATTTGAATGGAACGGGTTGTCCTGCCTTTTCGGCACTAACTTTTATCCAAAATTTTGCTTCGCCGCGTAATATTTTATTACCGGGGTCAATGGCTATTGCCTCTTTAAAATCTGCTCCACCGGCGTTGTAGTATTTATGTATCATTTGAGCAGGACCGGCAGCCCATGTATTTATATCGTGTCCTACAAAAGGTGGCACAGCTGAACTAACAGGTGCCATTATAAAATCGGTAGTACCTGAAATTTCTGCTCTATTATCCACATCGTAATAGGTAACTTCCGCAGTATAAGTAACGCCGTTGTATGTGGCTGTAACAGTGTGAGTTTGTCCGATGGTATTCCATGTTTTACCTGCAAAATTGAAGAAACCAAGCTGATTTCCATAGGCTGCATTACTCCCTATAGTGCTTCCTGCAATAGGTAAATCCGGATTATTGCAGTGAAGTTCCGAGCTGTCAAGTATTCCGTCGTTATCGTTATCAAGGTCGTTTATGTCAGGCACACCATCTCCGTCGGTATCGGTACAAGCATTTACAAGTGGATTTTTTGAATAACCTGCGCCTTGTCCTACATCTCCGCCAATATCGGCAGCACCGCCTGAGTTAACCAAGTTTGGAACCCCATCGGCATTTACACCGCCGTAAGATGCAATATTTATACTTCCGTTAGCATTAAGATGTGTAGCAGCTACATTTTCATCGCCTTCAATGGCATCGTAGCAGCCGTCGCCGTCGGAATCTAAATCTAAGAAATTAGGCTTGCCGTCAGAGTCGGCATCGCAGAGCGTACGCACGGCAATACCGAAAGCACCGGCACCACCACGTGCTTTTAAAGCAACTTTAACTATATGATTTGATGAGGTATAATCGATGGTTTGGAACAAACCGTTTACATTGCTTATATCCGGACTGTTATTAGTGTGGTTGTAGTAGAGAATGCGATTATCGTTGCTTAATTTAATTTTTTCTACGGTATAGGTAACACCTCCGAAAGATGCGCTCGCTGTTTCGTTGTAGTTGCCTGTTCCTGTTTTTTCAAGCGATTGGAAACCTTTACCTTGCATGTCGGTAAATATTATTTGTCCGGGCCAATTGTTGTCTAATTTAAAACCTGAGGCTTCCGCATCGTATACCACTAATTGGAAAGGTACCGGTTGTCCGCCTTTTTCGGCTTTAACATTTACTTTAAATGTCGCTTCGCCGAATAATAAATTGTTAGCAACCCATATAGCCTCTTTAAAGTTAGTACCGTTTACATTGTAGTAATTTTTTATCATTTGCGGAGGTCCGGCATTCCACGTATTCATGTCGTATCCGATAAATTGAGGTACTATACCACTATCGTTTAAATCTCTGAGGTCGGTTGTTATGTCGGTACCGGGATTTACCTTATTATATATATCTATATATGTAATTTCGGCGGTATAAGTAATGCCGTTGTAGGTAGCAGTACGGGTAACTTTATCGCCTATTGCATTCCATTGGGCACCTGTAAAGTCGAAAAAGCCGAGTTGTGTTTTATACTGACCTCTACCGACAGTTTTAACAACCGGCAAATCGGGATTGTGGCAGTATAGTTCATCAGCATCTAATATTCCGTCGTTATCGTTATCGAGGTCGTTTATGTCGGGCACACCGTCTCCGTCGGTATCGGTACAAGCATTTATTAGGGGATTTTTTGAGTATCCAACACCTTGTCCATCTGCTCCTACAAGTGTAGGTACACCGTTAGCATCTACAGTACCACTTATTCTACCACTTGTAAGCTGTGACGGAGTAACATTCCCTGTCCCCTCAATAGCATCAAAGCAACCGTCTCCGTCGGAATCTAAGTCTAAGAAGTCGGGAGTGCCATCGCTGTCGGTATCGCAAAGCGTGCGCACGGCAAAACCAAATCCCTGACAGCCACTGCGTGCTTTTACATCAACTCTAACAGAGTGGTTAGACGATGTATAGTCGATAGTTTCAAACATACCGTTCACGTTGCTAGGCAATCCGGGTAAGTTGGCAGTATGGTTGTATGAAAGGATGCGATTATCGGGACTTAATTCAACTTTTTGTGCAGTACGAGAAAAGGGTGGGTAACTTACGGTTACTACATCGTTGAAATTGGCTGTTCCCGTTTTTTCGAGCAATTGGAAACCTTGTCCTTGCAAGTCGGTATATTTTATTTGTCCGTACCAATTGTTCATAGCCTCCATTCCTGAGCCTTCCGCATCAAATACTACTAATTGGAATGGTACAGGATTATCGGGCTGTCCTTCTACATGAGCTTTTACATCTATTTTAAAACTTGCTTCGCCAAACAGTGGTACAGCTCCCGGGGCATTTTTATTATAATATATTGCTTCTTTAAAGCTAGTGCCGTTTACATTGTAGTAATTTTTTATCATTTGAGGCTGATTAGTAACATCCCAGGTATTCATGTCCCAGCCCTCAAATTTAGGCACATTAGGATTATTGGGCAAATCTTTGATGTCAATTGTAGGATGACCTTCTACCTTATTATATATATCTATGTACGTAACCTCAGCAGTGTATGTAACACCGTTGTATGTAGCAGTACGTGTAACTTTATTGCCTATTGCATTCCACGTGGCACCTGTAAAGTCGAAAAAGCCGAGTTGAGTTTTGTACTTACCTTTTCCGGTAGTTATGGCTACAGGCAAATTGGGGTTGTTGCAGTAAAGTTCGTCTGCATCAAGTATTCCGTCGTTGTCGTTATCAAGGTCGCATAAATCGAGTACGCCGTCGCCGTCGGTGTCGGTTGTGTTTAGTGTTACTGTAACCGATGCACTATTGGTACATCCGTTATTATCAGTAACCGTAACTGTGTAAACACCACATTTGGCACTTGTTAAATTTGTAATAGTAGGGTTTTGTTCAGTTGAAGTAAAACCGTTGGGTCCTGTCCATTGCCATGCGGTAACATTTTCGGAGTTCTCCCATTCAGCACCAAGGGCTTTCATTGCATCTGTTAAGGTGTTGGTTTCTGTAAAAGTTGCATTTAATACTGCATTCGGACCCGGACAGGCATAAGTATAGCCTGCCGATACCTTGGGTTTCGGATTTACGTTTATATTAATAAAATGCGTACCATCGCAAGGTGTATAATCTTTTACTATACCCCTGGCGTCGGTTACTTTTAAACCAACATAGCGATATGTTACGCCATCAAGGAGGTTTTCGTTGGGAACATTAGCTTGTACAGTATGCGAGCTACCAACAGTTGTTAAGGTTTGTACAGCGCCTGTCTGCCAAGCAGTCATTCCGGGTTTAATTTTATCTATACGAAATTCAAAAGTAAAAGGAGGAACTCCTGTAATTGAATGGGCGCTGAGCTTGGTGGTAGCAATTTGCTCAACGCATATATTGGTTGCTATAATGTTTTGTGTTGTGTCGGTTCCTACGGTTGCAGCTATATGGGGAATAAAAGTTTTTCGAGCTTCGGGACATGCATATTCAGAAGCATCAGGTATGGTGTATTCAGTTGGCGTTGGTATAGGGATGTTGGGGTTTACGCCAAAGGAGTTCCCGATATTTTCGAAGATAAATCTACCATTACCCGTCGTTGGATAGGTATTCTGCCTATGCTGCATATGGCAGCCTTTTATCTTAGTTGCATTAGTACCTATGGTAACTTTACGGTCGGAGGAAACATCCTTGGTGGCACCGCTTGAAGCCGTGTTGTCCCAAAACCTGCAATTATATAACTTATTCAATTCGCAAGTTGTGGTGCCCAAAATGCTAGGACCATATACTTTTATACCACCTCCATCTAATCCTGAAAGGTTGTCCAGAAAATCACAACGATTAAATTCTATTTCTTGGTCTTCGTTTAGGTAAAAATAGACAGCACCACCGCCTCGTGTGGCAGATATGCCGCCAGTGTGTCCGGCTTTGTTGCCATAAAACACGTCGTTAGTTGAGAGGAAACGATAATTTCCTTCGTGGTTTATAGCTCCACCCGAATGACCTGTTTCGTTGTTTATATAGAAATTGTTACTACTTCCGAATACGCCGTCTTTCACAAAAATTGCACCTCCTTTGTTGGTATTGGATTCTGTATTCTTATTCCCTATGAAGATACTGTTTTGAATTCCAACAAGAGTGTTTTTAGCATAAATGGCACCACCTAAAGCCCTTGATTCGTTGTCTTTGAAATAGCAATTATCAATTTCTAATTTACCACATTCATTAGCAAAAATAGCACCTCCGTCGCCACCAGTTTGTGTAGTGTAGTTTCCTATAAAAATACTGTTTTTAACTACCAAAGGGGCTTCTAAAGCGTTAATAGCACCGGCATCTGCAACTCCTAATGCTGTTCCTTCTGTATAATTACCGTAAAATTTATCGCCATCAATAACGTAATCGGTAGAGGGACCTGTAAGGTTATGAACGCCTTCAAAGGAGTAGGCTACTCCACTTCTACCGGTTGAAATGTTGTCGTAAAACACATTGTTTTTGATGGATTTGGTGTAACATTTTTTAAGATGTACTAATGCACGTCCATCATTGTTTGAGAAGGTATTGTTTTCGAGAGTTACTTCTTCGGCGCCCTCTATATATATACATGTACCTACTCCTGTACCAACATGTCCGTTTTCACAAAACTTGTTGTTCCTAAAAACAGCTTTTGCACCGTTACTTGCCTCATCGGTTTGTACTTTAAAAAAAGTGCCGCCATCTACCTCACGCGTTATATTATTAGTAAAGACACAATTTTCAACATTGAGCGTAATGTTCTTAGAGGCATTCTCACCACTAGCAGTGATATTCCTATACACTCTGAAAAATCCTCCTCCAGATATTAAACTGCTACTACTACCTCTATCGCCACCGGAAACATATACGTTCTTGAAATTAAAGGTATGGTTATCCGATCTATAAACATAAATGAAACATGCTGCATTTGACCTGTAATTTTTTATATAGCAATGCTCCATTGTTATCGTCGCATTGTTTGAGTACCTTGTACAAGTTAAAAATGTACCATCAGCGGCACCGCCGGATGTGGTGTTATTATCGAAGGTTATGCCTTTAAAATACACATTAGTTGATTGAGTTTCGACAGGACTTCCTAAGGTGCTTGGACCAATTCTGATAACGCTACCATCAGCGGAAGGTTCAATATCTATTATGGCAGGGTATGCGTATACACATATGTTGCAGGTGTCGGCACCGGTTGTAAATTCGTTGGGTACAGGGAAACCGCCTATAAAACGTATGGTTTTATTGCCCGTAAGGGTAATGCCCCCAGATGGGGTGTATCTTCCTTTTGCCATATACACATTATATGTTCTGCCGTCGGAAGTGTTTCTACCTATGGCATCACAGGCTTTACCTACCGTTTTAAAAGCAGTTTGCCAGGTTAAGCCGTCGTTTGCATCGTTACCGGTATCCCACGAAACGAAATATGGTGCTGGCGTTTGGGCTGTGAGGCTACCGGCAAACGCAAGCAACAGAAGAAAAAGTAAGAATATTATTTTTCTTATATTTAGCATTATATTATGGTTCAGTTTTTTCAATATTTAATGCAAAAATCACCTATTTTAAGGTAACTTAATGCAAAAATAACATATTTTTTAATTTCATCATAAATTTCTTTATAAAGAGACTGTTTTTTTTCTATAATAAGACAAGTGTCTGATATATAAGAGGTTGTGAAATTGTCAAAATGGGAAAATGGGTTATGGGTTAGTTTCGAGTTCTGAGTTCTGAGTTCCGAGTTCTGAGTTCCGAGTTCCGAGTTCTGAGTTCCGAGTTCTGAGTTCTGAGTTCTGAGTTCTGAGTTCTGAGTTCTGTCCCGAAGTTTCGGGATGTTGCGTGGTTCGGGTTACGGGTTAGTTTCGAGTTTTGAGTTCTGAGTTCTGAGTCTTTAGTCTATGATTTAACTTTCTCATTCGTAACTCCTGACTCGTAACTCCTAACTCAAAACTATCACCACTAATATCCTCTACGTTTCAAATCTAGTTTACTATCTCTTTCCTTGATGCTTTCGCGTTTATCATAAACTTTCTTTCCTTTGGCAATGGCAATATCTACCTTGCATAAGCCGTTTTCGTTTATGTATAGTTGTGTAGGAACAATGGTAAGTCCTTTTTCGGTAATTTTACCTTTAATCTTCTTGAGTTCTCTTCTGTTTAGTAGAAGTTTTCGTGGGCGTTTGGGTTCATGATTAAATCTGTTGCCGTAGGCGTATTCGGCTATATGAGCATTCAGCAAAAAAAGTTCGTCGCCTATAAAGGCACAATAACTATCGGTTAGATTTGCTTTTCCCTCGCGAATGGATTTTATTTCCGTTCCTTGCAATACTATGCCGGCGCTGTACTCGTCTAACAAAAAGTACAGAAACGAAGCTTTTTTGTTTTTTATGATTATTTTTGTTGTCATAATTATTGGAGTGCAAAAATAGTAATTTTGTATTGCAAATTTTGGCTTTATGGGTTTTATTTGTCGTTAGCCATTAGCTGTTGGCTGTTGGCTGTTAGTCTCGAAGTTTCGGGATGCGGGATGCGGGTTGCGTGGTGCGGGTTGTGACATTTTCGGTCATTGAGTGCCGATATTGAGCGAAGCGAAATATCGGTGTATCGGTCTTCGATGAACTCAGACACCAAAATGCCGAAAATGGAAAATAGATAGTGGTGCGGGTTTCGGGATACTTAGCTGTTAGGTTTATTTATTGCAAAATAGTTTAACAAAATCGTTGACACCCGCTCGATTTGCAAAATCGAGCGAGCGGTGGGAAATTCCAATTTCTAACGTTTATTTTTTTAATTAAGAAAAGAAAAATATAAAAGTGAAACTCTAAGAATACTAATTTTGTAACTTTGTATTGCAAAGGCTTTAATATTGTTAACTAAATTGGCATGAAAAAAATCGCAATAATAAACGGACCTAACCTCAATTTGGTTGGGAAAAGGGAAACATCAATATACGGTGATTTTAGTTTAGAAGATTATTTAACTAAACTTAAAGAAAATTTCAGTGATGTTGACTTGTCTTTTTATCAGTCGAATATTGAGGGAGAGATTGTGAACTTTATTCAAACTGAAAGTACAAGAGTTGACGGCATTATTTTAAACGCGGGTGGGTATTCTCACACTTCCGTTGCTATACTTGATGCTATTAGGGCTGTGAATGTTCCGGTTGTTGAAGTCCACATTTCAAACATTTATGCCCGAGAACCTTATCGCAGGGTGTCGTTATTGTCGGAGGCGTGTGTTGGGGTGATTGCGGGTTTTGGTTTGGAGGTTTATCGACTAGGATTGTTGGCGGTGTCCCGAAGTTTCGGGACGTGATGCGTGGTGCGTGTTGCGTGGTGCGTGTTGCGTGTTGCGTGTTGCGGGATGGTGGTATTATTTCCAATTATTCTCGACGTATTTAATGTAACTGTTGATTTTTGCCCCTAAAATATTGTATTCTTTTTCCAATTTGTTGTACTCTTCTGCATATTGAGGATAAAGTTGTTTTATTTTTAATATATGCAGAATTGTCTCATCTGTGCTGGCATGAGAAAAAACGAGGAAGCGTATGTATTCGGCTTTATACTTTCTTCTTCCATATCCCTCAACAATATTTGTTACTACAGAATCTGCCGAACGTCTTATCTGCGAACCCAATTCATATAACTCGTATTTTGGAAGTTTTAAAGATAAAGGATGAACTTTGAAAAATAATTCCAAAGCTAAATTGAAAATATCCAAATCTTTATAACTCATACTATTAACTTATTTTGTACGCCATACCCATTATCATTAGCACTATGGTACTTCAGTAGGCTCAATAATCGCAAGTTTACCCCGCAACCAGTACCACGTACCCCGAAACACTATTTAAACAGTTCCGGTTTCAGTTCGGTAAACTTTTTCTTTTTTCTGATGTAGTGTTCCCAGACTATATTTCCTTTATAAATATGGTCGAAGCAGTGGTGCTGAATTTTATTTCGTTTAATTCTGTACTTCCTATTAATATTTTTGGCAAAATGAAAATGTGCTTTCAACACTGCGAATGAGTCGGCAGGACATCCTTCTAACAAGAACTTTATAGCTGCAATTCCATCTAAAAAAAAGCGCAAAATAAAGACTTTGAGCAATTGGTTTTTGGGGAGGTTTTTATATAGGAGTATCAGGTTATTTCTGAAGTTGAGGTAGGTTTTTTTAGCAGATTTTTTCGGCAGAGTGCCTCCTCCAACGTGGTAGATAGTCGAGTAGGGATTATATACAATTGAGTAGCCTTTGTTTTTAAGTCTCCAACAGAGGTCAATTTCTTCCATGTGAGCGAAAAAGTCATCATCAAATCCGCCTACTTCAAAAAAGGTTTCAGATTTAATGAATAGGCAAGCTCCCGAAGCCCAAAAAATTTCATCTAAGTAGTTGTATTGTCCGTCATCTTGTTCAATGTGCTGGAAAATCCGACCTTTACAGAATGGGTATCCGTATTTATCGATAAATCCGCCGGCGGCTCCTGCGTATTCAAATAAGTAAGGTTCGTTGTATGATAGAAGTTTTGGCTGTGCTGCTGCAATTTTCGGATTGTTTTCTAAGTGTTCGACAACGGGCATTATCCAGTTGGGGGTAACTTCTACGTCGGAGTTGAGCAAAATGAAGTATTTGGCATCTATTTGTTTTAATGCAACATTGTAACCTTGAGCAAATCCGTAATTTTTATCGTTTATAATAATTTTAATTTGCGGGAAGTTTTCTTTCAACCAGTTCACCGATTCGTCGGAAGAGGCGTTATCGGCGACGTAAATATCGGCGACATCGCTACTATATTCAACAACTTTGGGTAAAAATTGTTGTAAAAATTTCAGTCCGTTCCAGTTGAGGATAACAACTGCAATTTTAAAATCAGTCATTACTTATTCAGGTTATAAATTTCGCCTGAGCTTTCGCCAAAGTTAAAGGAGTCGTCGGCACGGTGTAGCCTATTGGGGTCGTCGCTACGAGTAGCTTGTTGTGTGCGACTGAGGTAATTTTGCCAGTCGGGATTTTTCACTTCGCCATCAGCGGTAGAGTGTTCTAAAACGAAGTCGTGCGACAAAGAGCGTGCTATAAATACAAACTTCAGATTAGTTTGGTTTTGATACTTGTAATAATGCCAAATTTCGTAGGGTAGCGAAACTGGGTTATCTGTCATTCTGACTCTTTGGTCGGGTGCACCGTATTTTAAGAATGTGCTACCTCTGTCGGTATCGAATCCTCTAACGGTTTGAGTACCAAACTCGACTTCTACGGCTTTTACAACTTTATTGTACGTTTTCCATGTCATGTAAGGTGCATCGCTATTTCTTTGAGTCCAGAAAAATGAAAGGAATTTTTGCATATCCGAAACCGAACGTTCTTTTAGTTTATTTGTAATGAAAAGTCTTTCTTGCGGTGAAGCTACAGGGTAGAGCGACCTGACGTAGTATTGCAAAGAGTCTTTATTATTTATTTCGAAAAATCCGTTGCTTTCTACCATTGTAGATGCAAGCAGAAGGTCGTTGAAATCAACATTGTTGTTGACCCTTTGTATGTGAGTTTTTTTCGACAGTAATTTCTGATTGTTTCTATCGTACAATTCGCTGCTAACGTAATAGTTGCCACTTGGCAGTTGTGAAATATCCATTTGCGTAAAAACAGGTATTACACTTTTTGCTTTTGCACGTTTTATTTGAACATAACTGTTAAGCATTTCGCCTGTAGAAAAGTCTGCTATTCCGGATTTTACAAGTAAGTTGCCTGTATCGGAAAGGGTTATGTTTGAATTATATATTTCGTAATAGAAAGATAAGATTTTGTCTTTTTCGGGGTAAAAATAATCCTGGTGTGGAAAAATTTCCAAGTTGCTTTTAGCTGTTTTTGAATTGTCTTCAGCAATACTATACGATTCGACTAGTAAAATATCGGATATTGAGAAACCTGAATAGTCGGGCATTACCCATTCTTCTGAGCCTGAAACTTCGGGATTATCACTATTTAGGTCTTTTACTTTGAGTGTAAACAAGTATTTACCTTTGGGTAGTTGAAATCTTTCTTGACTAAGTAGTGTGAAAGCCGTGTTGGCACTATCGTCTATAATGGGACTTTCGACAATATATTTTTTAAAAGCGTGAATAGAGTCGTTAACCGAAAACAGCATAGTAATTTGAGCTTTTGCTTGTTTTTTGTTTTCACCAATTTTAGCGTATTCCATGCTGTTGGCATCAAGGCTAAGGTATACTTCAAAGTAACTTTCGTTGGTTGGGGTAGAGTAGGTTTTATAAGTTAGATATACCTTTATGCTTTGTTTTGCTTGTGTATGTTGCGAACACATAAAGAATAGCGCAATGGTGATTAATAAGAGTTTTGTTTTCATAGTTGTTAATTTTGAGTTCTGAGTTCTGAGTTCTGAGTTTTGAGTTTTGAGTTCTGAGTTTTGAGTTTTGAGTTCTGAGTTTTGAGTTCTGAGTTCTGAATTTTGAGTTTTGAGTTTTGAGTTTTGAGTTCTGAGTTTTGAGTTCTGAGTTATAAGAGAGATCATTTCTTTACTCCTACTCCGAACTTAGTTGGGTTGTTGTACATGTATTTTAATAGTTTTGTTATTTCTTCGTTTGAATCGTAGTGTTTTAAGTATGTTTCTTCTGAAATGTATTTATGTTGTTTTGCAAATTCTAACCAAACAAGTGTTTCGCTGTTTTCTCCCAAGCAATCAGTTATTTTTAATAAAAAAAGTTTTAAATAGTCTCTTTTCCTGTATGCTTCCGCTAAATTTGCACAGACAGATCTAGATGAACGTCTTATTTGATCAGTTAACGAATACTGTTCTTCTTTTGGGAATGAAAGAGTTAAATCAAAAATTTCACAACCTTGCTCAAAAGCCTTTTTGTAAGCAATCAAATCTCTAAAATCACTAAATTGTTTATACTCCTTAGCCATAAATTGTAAAATAGTATTGAGTCCTAAGTTCTGAGTTGTGGGTGCAAGCTATGACACTCAATACTCCTGACTCATAACTCATAACTTCCAACTTAGGTCTTCACATTAGTTTCATGATGTAATTAATTTTTTAACTTAAATTTTACTTCCTCTTTCCAATTCTATTTCCTCGTCAATTTTTTCAAAAACAGAATTGTTGCTTTTGTATTCAGGGACTATTAGTTTGACTTTTTTTACAATTTGGTAGGTGTCAAATTGGTTGTATGCTTCGTAAATGCTATTCATGATATTGTCAACCATAACATATTCGACTGGAGTCAAGTTTGCCAATTTTATTTTTTCATTGGGGGTTTCTATCAAGTTTTCGTCTTTCATCAGCATTTCTTCCGTTAGTTTTTCTCCGGGTCTCAAACCTGTATAAATAATATCTATATCGCCGTTAGGTGTGTGTCCGCTGAGTTTAATCATTTTGTGAGCAAGGTCTGCAATTTTCACAGGTTTTCCCATGTCGAACATAAAAATATTTCCGCCATTGCCAAAAGCAGATGCTTGAAGTACTAATTGGCATGCTTCGGGTATGGTCATAAAATATCTTTCTATGTCTTTGTGGGTAACGGTAACAGGACCTCCGTCTTTAATTTGTTTTTTAAACAAATGTATAACCGAGCCGTTGCTGCCCAAAACATTTCCAAATCGTGTAATAATAAATTTAGTTTTATTATTTGGGTCGTTATTTATACCTTGGCAAATTATTTCGGCGACTCGTTTTGTAGCACCCATAAAGTTGGTAGGGTTAACGGCTTTATCGGTAGAAATCATGATGAACTTGTCGCAATTATATTCTTTTGCAAGAGATGCCGTTATATATGTTCCAATAATATTAGCAGTTACAGCCGAAATAGGGTTACTTTCCATCATAGGAACGTGTTTGTAAGCAGCGGCGTGGTACACTATATCGGGTTTGTACTTGTCAAAAATGTGTTTAAGCATAACACTATCCGACACGCTACAAATTTGGAAGTCTATAATTTTATAAAAATCGGGGCAGTTTTTAAACATTTCAAGTTGTAACTCGTGCAATGGAGTTTCGGCTTGGTCTATTAATACAACTCGCTTAGGCGAAAAATTACTTATTTGTCTGACAATTTCGCTTCCAATGCTTCCTGCGGCTCCAGTAACAAAAACAACTTTATCCTTAATAAAAGCTTCAATTTCTTCAAGGTTTAATTTAATTTCTTTGCGTTCGAGCAGGTCGTTAATTTTAATTTCCTTAATTTTTGAAAGTGAAAGTTGTTTGTCCAACCAACTGCTTAAAGGCGGTATTTCTTTTACTTTAACGTTGTTTAAATTTACTAAGTTGTTTAATATTTCAACTCTTTCTTTCTCAGAAATATTTAATATAGCAAAAATTATCTCCTCTATTTTCAGTTTTTCAACCAACTCATTGTTGAGCTCTGAAGGACTATATATTTTAACACCGTTAATAACTTTACCCTGAAGTTTTGGTGATGCATCGACAAACCCCACTACTTTCAGGTTACTTTTATCTTTGGCGCTGTTGATAACTTTTTGTGTTACGCGTCCTGCATCTCCTGCACCGTATATTATTATGTTTATCTGGTTACCGTTGTTGTTTTTGGTGAAGTAATGAAAAGTAAGTTTTACAGAAAATCGGAATACAAGCAGTAAAACAAAAATAACAACATTGGTTATAAAAATTAAAGTTAGCGATAAATCGATGTTAAAGTTATAGTTGGTAAGAAAATTGAGGTATATGTACGCTACAATTTCTATTGTTATAGCTATTGCTAATGCTTTTATTATTTTTAATGAATCGTTGATGTCGCTGTGTCTGACAATGCCTTTGTAAGTGCCTATAATTAAAAATCCCACAATTGACGATACGCTAATTACAACAGTATTATGAGTCATAAACCAGCAGTAGTTGCTTAAATCGTAGAAGTAGAAACTGTAAAGTAAAATGTTAACGAATAGGGATGAAAAAACAACGATAACAACATCAATGAAAAGCACAAGCCATCGAGGTACTATCTTGCCTGATATTTTCTTGAAGAAATCATGTAAAAAACCTTTCATTTCTCTGGGTGTCTTTTGGTATAAAAAATAAATTATGAGTGATCAGCCTACAATAATCGTGCAAAGATACAAAATTAATATAAATAGTTGCATATTATCTTCGTTTTATTTTTTCAGCCCATATCAGCCACATCACGAATATCACAAAGTAGAAAAATGTTTTGAATATATAATTATGGAAAAAGGCGAAATGATAGGGAAGTTGGGTAACAATAAGGGTAAGCCCTGTAATTCGGATAAGGTTGGCTATGTGTATAGCGATAAGACCTAAGGGAATGTACCAAAGCTTATGCTTGAATGGCCCAGGGAACAAAAGCATTAAAAAAATCCAATGCAGCCACTGTTTGAGAGTTGTGCATCCAGGACTGACTTCAACTGTAAAAGTGTGACCTTTTACTGTATCGACTGTAATTTGTATTCCTTCTGTTGTGTGTGGTTGTTTGAAAATATGCGTCAAAATCCAGTCGCTTTGTTTGGTTACAACGACAGAGGCTTTATCGAATAATGCGTTAACTTGGTTTTGAAACGGGTAATAGTCATTTTTACTCCAGAATATGTATATGTAGTGAAATGAAAATAATAATATTGCAAAGATTACAATATCTTTAATTATTCTTTTTTGTTTTTTGTTTAGTTTTTTGAATTTCAAGGTATTACGTGTTTCGTGTTGCGGGGTTTGCGGGAGTAGCTTTTAGCCCTTAGCCTTTAGCCTTTAGCCATTAGCTAGATATAATCAATAGCCAAGGGCTAACAGCTAAAAGCCAATAGCCACTAATCATCGCGATCTTCGTCTATATTTTGGAAAGAAGTCGTCTTCTTCCACACTAAGTTTGGCGTATTCTTCGGGTTTATGAATTAGGTGTAGCGTGTAGAATGGTCGGTACATGCTGCCAAAGCCCATTTTAAACCTAAATAGTCCGTCATCGTTGCTATTGTTTACACCACCGCCTAAACATATGTATTCTGCTTTTAGTTTCTTACCTAAAACTATTGCGTAATGTATCATTAGCTTTGAAGGACTATCTTTTACATAATCATTTTCGGTTCCACCAAAAAGATATTGCATGTTTTTGTTGGCAACAGAAAATAAGCCGCCGGAAACGTATTTGCCATTGGGTGAAAGAATACTTATAAAGTGCATTTTGTCGCCCAAAATTGAAATTAGTTTTGTAAAGTAAGATAATGGGAAGAAATAATAACTTTGGGCTTTATTTCTTTCCATAGTTTGTATATACGACTTGTAAAAATCGTCTAAGAAACTGTAATCGTTGAGTTTAACGGTATATTTATCAGATATTAGTTTATTAATATTTCGCGTATGGTTTTTAGAAAACCCTTTTTGTACAGTTTCTATGGATTTATTTAGAGGAATGTATGCAATATTGCTACGCTTGATAATGTAATTGCTTGGTTCAAAACTTTTTACGCAATTGTTAAAAGGGTGCAATCTGATAAAAGATGTGAAATAGCCATCGTTACAAGCTTCTTCGTTAAAGTTTTCTATAGCTTCGGCAAAGAAGTCTTTGTTAATGTTGTTTCCGCAAAAACCTGTATATCCGTAGGGACTGATTAGATCGCGTTTTCTCAGATTAGGAATCTCTCTATCTATGAGAGGAAAAAGTATTTCTGAATTGTTTTTTTTGAAATACCAGGCAAGCGGTTCTCCTTTTATGTGCTTGGATTCTAGTGAAGTATATTCGGGTAGGCAATAAAAATCGTTGGGGAACTCGACAGATAGTGATTTCCAAATATTATTGTCGGTACTTATGAAAGGCATTTATCGGCTGTCTGTTCAAATTTACACAAAAATTCTGTCAAGTACGGAAAAAACTCTATCAAAGTCGTTTTCAGTCATTTTACTATCTGATGGCAAGCACAGTCCGTTATTAAAGAGATATTCGGCGGTGTTATTGCCAAAAAAAGAGCAAGATTCAAAAACAGGTTGCATATGCATAGGTTTCCATAAGGGTCTGGATTCAATATTGTCTTCTGCTAGGGCAAGTCTGATTTTTTCAACGTCGACGTTTTTGTTTTCGGCAGGATCGACCAATATACACGACAACCATCTGTTTGAAAAGCTGTTTTCCATTTCCGGTTGGAATTTGACATTGTAGCCAATATTATTTTTATCTTGAAAGTATTTATTGTAAGTTTCAAAAATTTTTCTTTTTTGTTCTACGCGTTTATCAAGAATTTGCATTTGTCCTCTTCCAATAGCAGCTAAAACATTACTCAGGCGATAATTGTAACCTATGTTTGAGTGTTGGTAATGTGGAGCTTGGTCACGGGCTTGAGTAGCAAGGAAGCGAGCTTTTTTTACGTATTCTTCGTTATTGCTTAGCAAAGCACCGCCACCACTTGTGGTTATAATTTTGTTTCCGTTGAAACTAAGAATAGAAATATCCGAAAAAGAGCCGCATTTTTTGTTATTGTACGAAGAACCCAATGCTTCGGCTGCATCTTCAACAATAGGTATGTTATAACTATTAGCTATGGCGATTATTTCGTCCATTTTAGCAGGCATTCCGTATAGATGTACAGGTATAATAGCCTTTGGTAGAGTTGGTTTGCCATTGATTTTTCCTGTAATGCTGTCCCTAATTGCCATTTCAAGGAAGTCAGGATTCATGTTCCAGGTTTCATTTTCTGAATCGATAAATACAGGAGTGGCGCCCAAGTATGCTATTGGATTTGCTGAGGCAGAGAAGGTCATACTTTGGCAAATAACAATATCACCTGGTTTTACGCCAAGTATAATTAGTGCCAGATGTATGGCTGAGGTTCCGGAGCTAAGTGCTGCTGCGTGTTTAACGCCGGTATAGTTTTGTAAATCTATTTCAAAACCATCGACCATAGGTCCTAATGGAGCAATCCAATTACTTTCAAATACTTCTATTACATTTTCCAATTCCTCTCCACCCATGTGTGGAGAAGATAACCAAATTCTACTTTTATTTGTACTCATATATTTTAATGTATATTTTAGTTCAGCATATAACCGCCGTCTATAACAATGTTTGTGCCTGTCATCCACTTTGTTGCGTCTGATAGTAGGTAAATAGCAGTATAGGCGACCTCTTCGGGGAAACCATTTCGTTTGAGTGGTGTTTTTTGTCGGTACATATCTAGTTGACCTTCAATAAAAAGTCCATCGTTTAAAATAGGAGTTTCAATAATTCCTGGGCAAATGGAATTAACTCGGTAGTTTGGAGCCAAATCTAAAGCCATACCTTTTATAAGTCCGTTAATGGCACCTTTTGAAGCCGAATATAAAGCACCTCCAACCATTGATAAATAAACGCCCGACAAAGAAGAAATAAATACAATGGAAGAATTTCTCTTCAATTTTTTCTTTTTAATAATACCTTGTGTCAGTAGAGTAGGGGCTTTGAAATTGTTATCCATCATAAAGTCTATACTCTTTTCACTAACAAATTGAAATGGTAGCGGGTCGCTAACGCCGGCACAATTTACCAAGCCGTCGATAATTTGCAGTTCGTCAATTAGCTTATTTCTATCTTCTTCGGAAGTTAAATCAGCTATAACACTACTATGTTGATTACCATCCATCATCGATAAAGTCTGATTGAGCCGTTCGGCATTTCTACCGGTAATAGTGAGAGTAGCACCAAGTTTAGAACATTCGACAGCAATGGCTCTACCTATCCCCGATGAGGCACCTGTAACCAAAAAGTGCTTATCTTTTATAGAAAATGGATTGTTAGTTGAGGGCATTTTTGTGTAATCATAGATTTAAAATGTAAATATAGTGGTGTTTGTCTAATCAACAAAATTTATACATTTATGCAATTGGAATGCAGACATGTATGAAATCGATGGTTTTGTCTGTTTTTTTTGCTATTTATTAATTAATAGCAATATATTATCACTCTTTTTTTAATGATTTTAAAATCTCGCATCTGTTTCCCACCGCCAAAGAAAAATCTGGGATATTTTTTGTTACCACAGAGCCAGCTCCAATAATGCACCATTTACCTATTGTTACTCCAGGTATAATAGTACTACCAGCTCCTATCCATGTCCCTTCTCCTAATGTTACGTTTCCACAAAGTGCAGAATTAGGAGAGATATGCACGTAGTCCTTTACGATACAATCGTGGTCAACAGATGCTGACGTATTGATAATACAATGTTTCCCTATTTGACAAGATGATTGTATAACTACGTTCTGCATAACGACCGTTCCTTCACCAATGGATGAATGTTCAGAAACTATAGCAGATGGGTGGACGGCTTTACCATATTCAACTTCTAAACTTTCTGCTATTTTTTTTCTTGTTTTATTGTCGCCTACTGAAATAATTAAAGGAGAAATTACTCTGTCAGTCCTCAAAACAGGATAACTCAGCAATTCTTTAATAGTTTCGTTATCGTCAAATAATCCATGGACACCAACACCTTGTGCTGTTAGAATATCAATAATTACTTTCGCGTGTCCGCTTGCTCCGTACAAATACATGATGTTTACTTTTTTAGTGAACAGTTATTCACACATTATTTCCTTTAAACACCTCCATCGTAGCACTTGTTTCTGAACTAATTCCTTCACGAACAAATACTTTTTTTAGTGTAAGAAAAAGTATTTTTACATCTAATGCCAAAGACATATTATCTACATACCATACATCATGTTCAAACTTTTGTTCCCAGCTTATGGCGTTTCGACCGTTAACTTGAGCCCATCCGGTAATACCTGGTCGCACTTCGTGACGGCGTTTTTGAGAATCGTTATATAAAGGTAAGTATTGCACCAATAACGGACGAGGTCCAACTAAGGACATATCTCCTTTTATAACGTTTAGCAATTGTGGTATTTCATCCAACGAAGTTGAGCGAACGAATTTACCGACTTTTGTTAATCTTTCAGCATCAGGCAATAGTTTCCCTCGCTCGTCTTTTTCATCAGTCATGGTTTTAAATTTGATGACCTTAAAAATCTTTTCATCTTTGCCTGGACGCTCTTGAAAGAAAAATGCTCCAGCACCTTTATTGGCAATAGCTAGTAATAGCCATAAAAATAGGAATATCGGACTTATAACGATAAATCCAATTAGTGCTGAAAGAAAATCGAGAATGTGTTTTATGTGTTTATACATGTTTTTAGTTATTTCTGAAAATGGTTGTGCATACTGAGCTAAATACAAGTGCTAATATGTTTTAATATTAGATTTTTAGCTTTATACCCCACTATAATATCACACACTCACTACTTCCCCAGTCGATCAGAGAATCAGCTTTTTCTAAATTAATAAAATTAAACTGTTTTATTAGATGGGTCATTTTTTCAAATGCATTTGATGTGCCAATATTCGATTTTGCATACCTTTTTAAACGGTTAAAAAACGAGCCTTTTTCTTTAAAATAGGTTTCATAGTCAGTTTTTGACATTATGCCACCTTTATTGTGTATAAGATCGCCGATATGAAAATAGGTCATTACATATTTATTGTTTTTCATTTTATTCTTAAGAAGCCAAAGAGGGAAAAATCGAAAATAACCTCCTCCCGAATATGCAACTTCTTTACCAAACAATTTAGTAGAACAAATAGGAAATTCTTTTATTTGGATGCCATTATATTCTACAATTGTTGGTGTACGTGATGGAAATGATGAGAATCCTCCAAAATCTCGTGTCATGGGAAAAACTGATGCATCTCTTCTGATACCACATTCATACAAAACTTCGAAAACCCATTTGTTTTGTTCTCCAATAGAGAAAGCTGGAGCTCTGTAACTGATAACTGGCTGACCTGAAACATCTTGAAGAGACTTAACAGCCTCAATAGTATCCTCTCGCACGGCAGAGGGTTTCATTTTGTTGAGCCATATATGTTCGTCAGAGTGACAACCTATTTCATGACCTTTATCGGCAATTTTTCGAATAACTTCTGGAAAATTGGGAGCAATTTTTCCTATACAAAAAAATGTAGCTTTAATTTTCTGTTCTTCTAATATATCTAGAATAGAATTCAAATATCTATCATATTCTTGATATTTATCTTTTCTTCCACCGTAGTAAGCCTTTTCTATATACCATTCCTCAATATCAAATGTTAGTATTTTCATTATCTATTTAATATCAATATTAGGTCTTTCTGGAATTTCTTTCACAACCTTAGCTGGTCTCCCCATAGCAATTGTCCATGCTGGTATATCTTTCGTAACAAGCGAATAAGCTCCTACAATCGCTCCTTCGCCAACAGTAACCCCAGGCATTACCATTGTTCTTTGTCCAATAAGACAACCTTTTTTTAGATGAATTTTTGCAATGTTATATCCTAATATTGCATAATCATCTCCTTTATAATATTCTTTTAAATTCCTTTGATGACATAGCAAAGTAGATTCTCCTGCAATATGTACATGATCTTCTAGAATTAACATATTAGCATGTCCAGAATCTATCCAAACATTTGAACCAATAAATACATTATTTCCCACTTTGGCGCCAATTTTTCTTAAAATCCATGGTCTTAATTTTCGGGGACTAATTGGAGCTAATAACCACGAGTTCATTAAGAATTTTAGTAAAAATCCATCTCTATAAGTTTTAAATACTCTTTTAATTAATACCCATAAACTTATATTTCCATACTCTTTTTCAGAATAATTTAGCCCTATAGCCCTTAAAAATCGATATGTTAAACTTAATTTTGTCATGAACTATTTAACGCATATTGAATTTAAAATATTAACATATTTACTAACAGCATTTTCTAAAGAATATTCTTCAGCTGCTAATAAAGCATTCATACATTGTTCTTGCAGGTTTTCGTTGTTATTAAGATATTTAGCCAAATTTTGAATATCTTGTTCATTATAATGATAGGGTAAAACAAATCCACACTTCTTTTTATTTATTACTTCAGCCTGCCAACCGTAATAATTAATTAATATTGGGCGACCAGCGGCTAAAGAGTCGAAAAACTTATTCGCAGAATTATCCCATTTAATTTTATAATCCCAAACAAATGAGCTACCCATCGAGATTTTGCTATATAAATGAGGGAGAGAGTCTTTACTAATAGGCTCTTTAAAAACAATGTTTTTATTGAGAATATTTTTTTCTTGACAATATGATATTATTTTTTCTTTTTCGCTACCGTTTCCAAAAATAAGAAATAAAACATCAGGATCTATTTTGATCATTTTTTCAGCTAATTTAGCAACATACATAATATCATTAACCGGGCCTAAAGTGCCAGCATAGAGTATAGTTTTTTTGTTGCTCAAATCAATATTTAAATCAACTTTCTTAGAAATATCTTTAAATCTTTTTAATTCACTTATATTAGTAATGACATCTATTTTTTCTAATTTTAC
>JAQVEX010000016.1 GCA_028697555.1 Lentimicrobiaceae bacterium
TTCCTACATCTACGTTAGTAACTTTGCCCGATTTTATATTGTACACTTTTACCGAAACTAAAGAATTTGGGTCTCCTGCTTTAGGATACTTAAAGGTTTGCATGCCCGGATAAAGTTTATATTCGTCGAGAGACGGATTTTGACCCTGATACATGTACATGCTAAATTCGGGTACATCGCTTTCGTCGAATCTAATCCAAGCTATGTTTTCGCTGTTCGGCGACCAATCGAAGGCACGGCTAAACTCAAATTCTTCTTCGTAAACCCAATCGGGTGCACCGTTGATTATAGCGTTTCTCTCTCCGTCGTTCGTTATTTGAAACTCTTTGCCTGTATCAATATTTTTATAAAAAAGATTGTTATCTCTAACAAAAGCCACCTTGTTGCCGTCGGGCGAAAAAGTCGCTAATTGTTGCTTACCATTTTCCGATAATTTTTCAAGAGTGTTTTTCTTTATATCGTAGATGTAGAAATTGGCTTTGTATGAGCGTCTGTATATCATTTCAATGTCGGAAGCCAACAATAGTTTATCCTCATTTTTATTGAAACTATAAGTACCAACATACGCAATTTGTTCTTTAAACTTTCCTATATCAAACAAAACATCAACAAGTTCGTCGTTATCGAACCTTTTCTTCACAATTTGCTGTGTCTTATAATCAAAGGCAGTGTAATGTATTCCATCGTTCATAGAATTGAAACCTCTAATTCCAGGAGAATAAAAAGTGCGGTTTTTGAAAATGTCGTCGAATTCTATTATTTTCTTATTATCTTGACTAAAAGCTGTTTGTACTGCTACAACTAACAAAAGCAAAAAACTTAGTTTAAAGAATAATTTTATTTTCATCTTGATTTTATTTTATATGATTTATACTTATCTTCAATCATTTATCGTACGCGCCGACAAAT
This sequence comes from Lentimicrobiaceae bacterium, assembly GCA_028697555.1. Classification (NCBI taxonomy): domain Bacteria; kingdom Pseudomonadati; phylum Bacteroidota; class Bacteroidia; order Bacteroidales; family Lentimicrobiaceae; species Lentimicrobiaceae bacterium. The sequence goes on from JAQVEX010000016.1 coordinate 910, forward strand.
AACTCTTTGTTATTTGTCATCAAAAATACACAATATTTAAAATAAAGAAATAAAAAGCTATTATTAATAAAATAACATATCTTTGCAAAAAAATAATGCGTTGTTAGCTCAGTTGGTTTAGAGCATTACCTTGACAGGGTAGGGGTCACTGGTTCGAATCCAGTACAACGCACATAGCTTTACACTCAAACACCATAATAACCACACCTAGTTATTAATTCTTCCCAAAATGGACACTAAACCTATAATAGATAACCTGCACAAGTGGCGAATGAAACATATTTCGTCGAAGCAGTTGCTACTTATACTTAGTCTTATTACCGGAATAATGGGCGGATTGGCAGGTGTTGTATTAAAAAACTTAATTCACTTTTTTTATTCTAATGTAACGAGGATTATATACAACTATAACTTAAGTTTTTTGTATTTGATACTTCCGTTTATAGGAATAATGCTGGCATGGCTATTTGTAAAATATGTAATAAAAGACTCTATAAGCCAGGGAATAGGCAGAGTTTTATACGCAATATCCAGGAATAAGGGAAAGATAAAGATGCACAATACGTACTCGTCGTTGGTTGGTAGCAGTATTACATCGGCGTTTGGTGGCAGTATTGGTCTTGAGGGACCTATTGTATTGACGGGTGCGGCAATAGGTTCGAATTTGGGCAGATATTTCGGCTTTGATTATAAATCAATAACATTGCTTATAGGTTGCGGTGCCGCTGGCGCAACTGCAGGTATTTTTAAGGCTCCAATAGCCGGCGTTGTGTTTTGTTTAGAAGTACTTATGCTTGATTTAACTGCACGCCGTCTGATACCACTGCTAATATCATCGGCTACAGGCTATATTTTAGCTGCTTTCTTTATGGGAAAAGATGTTTTGTTTACCATTGATTTGACTTCTAACCTTTTTGTTTTAAAACATATACCTTACTATATTATACTAGGAATTTTAGCAGGATTTATTTCTGTTTACTTTTCGAGAACAAGCACACGTATTGAAAAAAAACTAACCCGCGAAAACAAATGGAGGCAGATGGTTGCTGGAGGTTTGCTAACGAGTTTATTAATATTTTTGTTTCCTCCACTCTTCGGCGAAGGATATAGTTTTTTAAACTTACTGATAAATGGAGGTACAGCCGAGCAGATATTGAAAGGTAGCATATTTGGAGCTTTATCGTCGCAGTACGTTGTTGTTATTATCTTTTTGGTGTTAGTAATGTTGCTAAAAGTTGTAGCAATGACCACAACAAATTCCGGAGGAGGCGTTGGTGGCATATTTGCTCCTACCCTATTTACCGGCGGAATTTTAGGTTACATTTTAACCGAATTTTTAAATCATTTTACATCTACAGCACTACCGAGAGCCTGCTTTATATTAGCAGGAATGGCAGGATTGATGGCAGGCGTAATGTTAGCTCCACTTACAGCAATTTTCCTTATTGCTGAAATTACAGGTGGCTACCAATTGTTAGTCCCACTTATTATTACAGCCGTAGCTTCTTATTTGACTACAATAATATTTGAGCCTCACTCGTATTTTCACAAAACTTTGATTTCTTCGGGCGAACTTATTACACACGATAAAGATAAAGCTGCACTTAACATACTTTCGATTGACAAATTAATTGAAAAAGATTTTACTACAACTCCGCCTAACATCACATTAGGAGAGTTTGTAAAATTAGTTGCACAATCTACGCGTAGTATTTTCCCCGTGGTTGACGAAGAAAACAACTTTTTAGGAATAATTTTTATAAACGATATAAAACATATGCTGTTCGATAGGGATAAGTACGATATTGTAACTACAGATACCTTGTCTTTTTATCCCGATACAGTTGTTGAATACGATGAAAGTATGGAAAGCGTGGCTCAAAAATTCTCCGATACTCCGCATTATAATTTGCCCGTAATAAAAGATAACAAGTATTTGGGATTTATTTCAAGGGCTAATTTCTTCTCGAATTACAGAGAGTTAGTTAAGGACTTTATTAGTGATTAGTGACGGCTGATGAGTGAACGGTGGCTATTGTTTACGCTTAGCCAACGGCTAACAGCTAACAGCCAAAGGCTGAAAGCTATTCCACGCAACACGAACTAATCATCGGAACCCGACTTCAACACTTCAACAGTCAACTGTTTAATTCCTTTTGTTTCGAAGTATGGTATCATGTTTTCTATTTCCAAGTTACCTGTGCCTTCTTCAGAAATATTAACGCCTTTCCATAAAAAAGCCTGTGCTTTGTAAACACTATCTGCTTCAATTTTTTTATCTAAAATTCTATTTATTGGAACATGTATCTCACGAAATCTCTCTTCACCTGAAGGTAAAGTTAATATAGCATACATAGCAACATTGTTGTACTGCAAGTCATTATTATATTTTACAGCAATGCTAATATCAACAATTACATCATCGGAAGTGAAAGGTATTTTAATATTTTTTTTATCGAATCGGTTCCAAATATTGTTGGAAAAATCTATTTGTTCGGTGTAAACTGTTTTATTGCCACATGAACTCATTAATAAGAGTACTGCGACTAATGATAAAAGAAAATTTGTTTTTTTCATGTGTATGTATTTTTAATTGTTATCAATAATTCCACTGCCCATACAAATATGAGATTCTTTATCGTAAATAACTCCGAATTGTCCTGCGGCAACACCAGAAAGCGGCTCTTCCGACTTTATAACGTATTTATCGTTTGTTTTTAGCAAAACGCCTTTTGTAAAGTCGGGTGTATGCCTGATTTTAAAGGTAATATCGATACTATTTTCTTCGCCAAAAGGATTTTCGGTTATAAAATGCATATTTTCTAGCAAAACAGTATCGGTATATTGCGAAGGCGGGTCGTAGCCGTTGTCAACATAGATTATGTTTTGCTCAACATCTTTTTTTATAACGAACCAGGGACCGCCGCCCAAATTAAGTCCTTTTCGCTGCCCTATTGTATGAAACCAAAATCCGTTATGGGTTCCCAAAATCTTTCCCGTACTTAGTTCAATAATGTTTCCTGTCTTGGTTCCTAAATACTTTTTTATAAAATCGTTGTAGTTGACTTTCCCTAAAAAACAAATGCCCTGACTATCTTTACGCATAGCACTCGGCATGTTTTGTTCCTGAGCAATATCTCTAACCTCCGATTTCATATAATCGGCAAGTGGGAAAGTTAATTTTAATAACTGATTGTAAGTAATTTGAGCCAAAAAGTCAGTTTGGTCTTTCAACTTGTCTTTGGCTGTAGTCAGATACTTTTTTTGCATTCTGTTTTCGGTGCCTGCGTAGTGCCCTGTGGCAATTAAGTCGAAATCTTTGCCCCAATGTTTCTCAAATTCTCCGAATTTAATCAGACGATTGCACATAACGTCAGGATTCGGGGTAAGACCTTTTTTCACGGAATTGATTGTGTATTCAATAACATTATCCCAATACTCGTTGTGAAGCGGAACAACTTCCAACTTAAGTCCGTATTTCTTTGCCAGAGCCGTAGCAATTTCTATGTCTTCCTCCGACGAACAATCTAAGAAATGCTCATCTTCTTTCATACCAATTTGTATGTAAAACATAGTAGGATTAATGCCCTGCTCTTTGAGCAAGTACAGCATAACCGAACTATCAACACCACCGGAAACCAAAGCTGCTATATTCATAGTAACTTGACTTTTCTCTATTTATGCACTATAATTTTATGCTTTAATAGACTTAGAAATTACTTGTGCCAATTCGTCGATAACGGCTTCCTGGTTAGCTTTCAACGAAGATTTAATATCGAGAGTTTCGCCTATTATTTCCATGTTTTTAAAATTGTTTTCGATAATATTTTTCATGGTTTTTAAAGCTCCCGAAGCCCATGTATGATTACCGACAATAGCTACTTTGCGGTCTTTAAAGTTAAGGGCTGCAAGTTCTCTTAGCAAACATTCCATTCCATGATAAAGTCCTAAGTTGTAGGTAGGAGCAGCTATAAGCATATGCGAATACTTAAACATATCGGCAATAATATACGATGCGTGAGTTTTTGAAACATCGTACATTTTTATATTTTTAACTCCGTTGATTGCGAGCTTATGAGCAATACAGTCGGCTATATTTTCAGTGTTGCCGTACATAGAGCCAAAAGCGATAACAATGCCTTTTTCTTCGGGAGTGTAGGTGCTCCATTTGTTGTAAAGATGAATCATTTTTGCAATGTCATCACTTGTTCTGATAACAGGACCGTGAAGCGGACAAATGGTTTTAATTTCTAATTCGGAAGCTTTTTTGAGCAAAGACTGAACCTGCGGACCAAACTTACCCACAATATTTGTATAATACCTGCGAGCTTCGTCAAGTAGTTCATGGTCGAAGTCAATCTCGTCCATAAAGAGGTTTCCGTTTATAGAGCCAAACGTACCGAAGGCATCAGCAGAAAACAGAATTTTATTTGTCGATTCATAAGCAACTGTAACTTCGGGCCAATGAACCATAGGAGCCGGAACGAAGTGTAACTTATTTTCTCCTAAATCCAAAACTTCATCTTTTCCTAATATTTGATAGTTTGCTTTATTATCTGAAGTATAAAATTGCTCAAAAAAAGTAAAAGTTGTTCTATTTCCTATCAATTTAACATTGGGATATAGTTCAACAACACTTTCTATACTTCCACAATGATCGGGTTCCATGTGATTTATAATCAGATAGTCAAGTTGACGACCATTTAGTAAATATTTGATATTATCAACAAACTGTTTTCTTTGTGTCGCATCAACCGTATCGACCACAGCGGTTTTTTCGTCTAATATTAAATATGAATTATATGAAACGCCTTTGGGCAATGGAAACATGTTTTCAAAAAGTTCCAAACGCCTATCGTTTACACCAATCCAAAAAATTTTATCTGTAATATTTCTTACACAATGCATAATACTATAGTTTTATTGTTTTGTTATTTTTTTGCAAAAATAAGATAATAACTATAATCTAATTGAAATTATCTTCTGACAGGAAAAAATAGTATTGGCTTGCCGGTGGTTTTGAATAGCTTTTCTGAAAAATTAGGACTAAAAAAGTTCTCTAAAAACCCCCTTCTGTAAGTTGTAACAGCAATAGCTCCTATATTGTTATTTCTGATAAAGGTTTCTATTCCTATTGAAACATTGCCTGTAACAATGTTTTGAAAAGTTATATCAACATCCTTATATTCCGCTCTAAGGTGATTTTCTATTTCTTCCAATTTTACTTTATCCCACGGTCTTGTTCTTACAAAACTAAAGTGTACGCAGTGAATTTTAATATTCAAAGGCGAAACCATTTGTATAATTTTATTGATAGACGAAATATCGTGTTCGTCGTAATCCATAGCGTACATCACCTCTTTAATCTCTTCTATTTTACCAACTTGATTGGATGGTAATACCAAAACCGGCAGGTTAGATTTGTTAACAACCTCGTCGGCGACTTTACCATAAGTGTATTTATTTTTTGCCGAAAGTCCTCTTATGCCCATAACTATCAGAAACGGTTTGTAGGTATCAGCATAATCTATTATTTCGGCAGATGCGTTGCCTGCAAGCAATACAGAGTTTATCTCAACCCTATTGTAATTATTTTCTTCGCAATAATTTCTCAGTTTTTGTTGCAATTTTTCCAAATTGTCGTTGGCAACATCTTTAATCTCGATAAGACTCTCCGCAAGTCGTCTCTGATAATCGTAAAAATCGGAATATGGAACAGTATCTATAACAAAATTATAGGTAACGTGAACAAGCATAACCTCCGATTTAAACCTATTGGCTATACTGCAAGCAAATTTGGCTGCTTCTAATGATGTTTCAGAAAAATCGACAGGAACAAGAATCCTACGCATGATAAACAAATCTTTCAAAGCTTTTGCTTTTGCGTCGCCGTAGTCTTGCTGCGAACTTGCTATAATTTTCATAGCTTCTGCAACATCACTTTCTTTAACTCTGATATCAGTATATTTTGGCGGGAAAAACACGTCTTTGGGAACCAAAAAAGACTCGATATTTGAATCATTTAACAATGCTTGCAATAATAGTGAGCGTGAATACGAATACCTGCCAATTGTAATAATTTTTTGTCCTTGTGTTTCCATGTCGTTTGTTTTAAAGGGTTCTTTTGCAAATGTACAAATAATTGTAGTTTTTTTAATAAAAAGGGGACATTTTTTTTGCAGTGTTTTTAGTTACTGAAATTATCTGAATATCAACATTTTTTTAATTTTGCAAAAAAATAGAAATGGCATTGCAAAGGAATAAAGATAATAAAAGGACGGCTGACAATACTCGTGCCGGTAGCAAAAAGAGCAACAGAAGTATCAAAGAAACTTCGAAAAGCAGAAGTAAAGACACAGAAAAGAGAACTTACGCACGCCGTAGCGATAAAGCCGTGAAAGAAGATGGTTTGCGCACAAATCAACGTAGTAAGAAAATAGCTAATTCCGCAAAATCTAAAACGGCTACTACCGCTAATAATAAACCTGAAACTATCAGGCTGAACAAATACATCGCCAATTCGGGTGTTGCATCAAGACGTGAAGCTGACCAACTTATTTTGGCAGGCGAAGTTAAAGTTAACGGTGTTATTGTTACCGAATTGGGAACAAAAATACTTCCATCCGATACCGTCCAATACTGCGGCGAGACTCTGAAAAGAGAGACTTTCAGATATGTTTTGCTTAACAAGCCTAAAGGTTACATAACTACAACTGACGATCCGCAAGAACGCAAAACTGTTATGTTGCTTGTCGATAAAGCCTGCAAAGAAAGAGTCTACCCTGTAGGTCGATTAGACAGAAATACTACAGGATTATTGCTTTTTACAAACGATGGCGACTTGGCAAAAAAACTTACTCACCCTAAACATAATATCAGAAAAATATATTCCGCAACTCTTGATAAAAATCTAGACTACAACGATTTGATGGCAATAAAAAAAGGTTTAAAACTCGAAGACGGATTTATAAAAGTTGATGATATTGCTTATTCTGAAAACAGCACTTCCAAAAGAGATGTTAGCATTGTAATTCACTCGGGGAAAAATAGAATAATTAGAAGAATATTTGAACATCTTGGCTATCAGGTTGTAAAATTAGACAGAGTCAGCTTTGCAGGACTAACCAAAAAAGACCTTCCGCGTGGAAAATACAGACACTTGACTGAAACGGAAATTAATTACTTAAAACTTATTAAGTAGTTTTTGCTAACTCAGTTATTATATACCGTTTTGATTTTCACAAAAACTAAGCCATTCACACTTAAATAGCTGTTATTGAGTCTATAAGCGAGTTTTAAATAATGGATTTTAAATATCTTAACTTTAATATTAACTCTTATTTAATTTATTTATACTATTTTTGGCGACGCTTGAAATTTAAAAATAGAAAATAATTTACTAATGAATACAAAACCTAATTACTTGTTTGAAGTCAGCTGGGAAGTATCCAACATGGTTGGAGGCATATACACAGTACTATCCACAAAGGCTTCGATTTTAAAAAAAGAACTACAAAACAACTACATACTCATCGGACCCGATGTTTGGAAAGAAACTGTCGATAATCCTTTGTTTATCGAAGACAAATCGCTACTAAGAGCATGGAGAGAAGTTGCCGAAATTGACGGCATCAATTTCAAAATAGGATATTGGAATATTGAAAGCAAACCTATAGCGATTTTAGTCGATTTTTCTAAATACATAAATGAAAAAGACAAAATTTTAGCCGATTTTTGGGAAAAATACTACTTAGATAGCATTTCCGGTGGCTGGGATTACATTGAACCTGTACTTTTTGGCTACGCCGCCGGCAAAGTAATTGAAAGTTTTTACGATTATAATGTTACTGCTCAAGACAGCATTTTAGCTCACTTCCACGAATGGATGACAGGCAGCGGCATATTATATCTGAAACAAAAAGCTCCGCAAATAGGATTGGTTTTCACCACTCACGCAACGGTTCTTGGCAGAAGCATTGCCGGTAACAACTTGCCTTTGTACGACCAACTGAATGCTTACGTGCCTTCAGAAATTGCTAAGAAATTTAATCTTACAGCCAAACATTCTCTCGAAGAAAAATCTGCTGCAACTTGCGATGTATTTACAACAGTTAGTCAAATTACAGCCAAGGAATGCGAACATTTTTTGAATAAGAAAAATGATGTAATTACTACCAACGGCTTCGACGAAAAACTTGTCTTATCAGACGAAGAATACCTTGCAGGCAAAAAAAGAAAAATATCCAGACAGAAATTTTTGGAAGTCGCAGCTGCTCTCACAAATGAAACATACTCCGACGATACATTTATTGTTGCCACTTCAGGCAGATACGAGTATAAAAACAAAGGCATCGACGTTTTTATCGACTCGCTTGCTAAATACAATGCATCGGAAAAATCAGATAAAAAAGTTCTTGCTTTTATAATGGTTCCGTCAAACAACTTGGGAGCTTCAAGCGAACTTATAGATGCCCTAAAAAACAATGACAACAAAGAACTCAGCAATAAGTTTTTGACTCATAACTTAGTAGAACCTAACTATGACCCTATTCTAAACAAACTTAAAGAAGTTGGTTTAAACAACTGCAAAAACAACAAAGTAAAGGTGTTCTTTGTGCCTTCGTACCTCAACGGCAACGACGGTATATTTAACCTCACCTATTGGGATTTGCTTAAAGGTGTTGACCTTTCCATATTCCCGTCATACTACGAGCCTTGGGGCTACACTCCATTAGAAAGTATTGCATTTGGAGTGCCAACCGTAACTACAACTTTGGCAGGGTTCGGTATGTGGTGCAAAGACCTGCAAAATCACGATGGTGTGTTTGTAGTGGAGCGCACCGACGGCAATTACGACAGCGTTGTTGAAGATATTTCAAATATATTATCGGGAGTTTCAAATTTATCCGAAAAACAACAAACCCAACTAGGGCTTAATGCTATTGCTATTGCTCGCAAAGCTCTGTGGAATAATCTTTTTTCAAATTACAACGAAGCTTACAAATTGGCAATTGAAAAAGTAAACACCAGACGTTCCGACTATCTGCTTAAAAAACAAGCAGATATCGCAACAATTACCCAAAGCCAAAAGCACATTACAGCCGAATGGAAAAAAGTATTGGTAAAATTAAAAGTCCCCGAAGCACTAAACGGCTTGTTTGAACTTTCTAACAACCTTTATTGGTGTTGGAATAACGAAGCTATTGAACTTTTTGAGAGTATAGATAAAGAAAAGTGGGCGAAACTAAACAACAATCCTGTTGCATTATTGGAAAGTTTACGCCTGTCGGAGCTTGAAGCTCTAACCGAAAATGAAACTTTTATGGCAAGACTTCAAAAAGTTTACTCCGATTTTAAAGCTTACATGGATAAGAAATCTGAGCAAAAAGAGCCTCAAATTGCTTATTTCAGTATGGAATACGGATTGCACGAAAGTCTGCAAATATACTCCGGTGGTTTGGGCGTTTTGGCTGGTGACTATCTTAAAGAAGCCTCCGACTCTAATGTAAACATGATAGGCGTAGGATTGCTGTATCGTTACGGATATTTCCATCAATCATTCTCGCCATCAGGCGACCAGATTGCCATGTATCATCCTCAAAAGTTCAGCACTTTGCCGCTTATTCCCGTTAGAGATGAAAACGGTGATTGGCTTACGGTATCTATAGCTCTTCCCGGACGAAACCTCACTGCAAAAGCTTGGTGCGTGAACGTTGGACGAATTCCTCTATACCTTTTAGATACCGACATAGAAGAGAATAACGAAGCCGACAGAAGTGTAACCCACCAACTGTACGGCGGCGATTGGGAAAATCGTTTCAAACAGGAGTTACTACTCGGCGTTGGTGGTATTAGACTTATTAATAAGCTAAAACTACAACCGCAAATATATCACTGCAACGAAGGACACGCAGCGTTTATGGGTGTTGAAAGACTTAACAGGTACATAAACACGCAACAAATGTCGTTTTTCCAAGCTTTAGAATTGGTAAAATCATCAACATTGTTTACTACCCACACGCCTGTACCTGCCGGTCACGACGAGTTTGCCGAAGATATGGTAAGAACCTACTTGGCACACTACCCCGAAAGACTCACCATTACATGGAACGACTTTATGAACTTGGGTAGATGGAACGAAGATAACGAAGGCGAAAAATTTTCGATGAGTGTGCTGGCTACAAAACTTTCACAAGAAATGAACGGAGTTAGCAGAATACACGGCACTGTTTCGCAAAAAATGTTTCAGCCGCTTTATCCCGGCTACTATTTGAGCGAAAGCCATATTGGCTATGTTACCAACGGAATACACTACCCTACTTGGGTTAACAGCAAGTGGGATAAGCTATATAGAGACACCTTCGGCGAAGAATTCCTGAAAGATCAATCCAATCCTACATATTGGGAAAATATTCACAATGTCGATGATAAAGTAATATGGGACATAAGGCAAGATTTACGTAAGGTTCTTGTCGATTTTATTAAAAAGCATCTGCAAGATAATATTGGAAAATCGCAAACAAGTCCGCGACGAATTATTGATATTGTTGAAAAACTTGACCACAACGTACTGACAATAGGCTTTGCCCGCCGATTTGCAACGTATAAGCGCGCTCATCTTTTGTTCACCGATTTAGAACGCTTGGAAAAAATTGTAAATCACAAAGACAGACCTATACAATTTGTATTTGCCGGAAAGGCTCACCCACATGATAAAGCCGGCTCCGACCTTATAAAACGCATTATTCAAATATCGCACATGCCGCAATTTGTAGGAAAAATCATTTTCTTAGAAAACTACTCTATGGCTACATCAAGAAAACTTGTGCAGGGCGTTGATATTTGGCTAAACACTCCTACTCGTCCGTTAGAAGCAAGCGGGACAAGTGGAGAAAAAACTATTATGAACGGAATTGTAAACTTAAGTGTACTCGACGGCTGGTGGGCAGAAGGCTATAAAGAAAATGCAGGCTGGGCTTTGGCAGAAGAAAGAACCTTTGAAAATCAGAAATTCCAAGATGAGCTTGATGCCGAAATCATTTACAACTACCTTGAAGATGAGATAGCTCCGTTATTCTACAATAGAGATAAAGACGGAATCCCACATCAGTGGATACAATACATCAAGAACACAATCTCAGGAATTGCTCCGCATTTTACAATGAAAAGACAATTGGACGACTATTACGCTAAATTTTACTCTGTTCTTGACGAAAGACATAATTTGCTTAAAAAAGACGATTGTAAAAACGTAAGAATACTTGCCTCGTTCAAGTACAAAGTTGCACGCTATTGGAACGACGTAAAAGTTTTGGAAGTTTTGTACCCCGACTCTACTGCAAGACCTTTGGAATTAGGCGAAAAATTCAAAGCTGTTATCAAGTTAGATACTAGCGCAATTGACCCGCAAAACATTAAAGTTGAGCTTATTTTGGGTCAAAAAGTTGACGATAAAATCGGCGAACCAATCAGCATAAAAAAATTCGATTTGGAGAAAAACGGCGATAATCTTGCAACCTATACCATTGAATTTCCAACCGTAATGTCGGGTGTGTTCGACTTTTCATTCAGAATAACTCCTACCCATCCGTTACTTCCATATTCGCACGATATGAAAATGGTTAAATGGATATAATTTTTTACTTTTGTAATCTGTTTGTTAAAAATTTTTGAACTATGAATACAATAAATGAAAACACTTTGAAAAACGCTCAGGCGTGGTTAAACGACCCCGTTATCGACGACGAAACCAAGTCGGAAATAAAAAATATGATGGAGAACAATCCTGCAGAGCTTAACGAAGCTTTTTATGCAAATTTGGAATTTGGAACCGGTGGCTTGCGTGGTATAATGGGAGTTGGCTCTTATCGCATGAATAAATATACAGTCGGAATGGCAACGCAAGGACTTGCCAACTACCTGATAGAGTCGTTTAGCGATACTGAAATTAAAGTGGCTATTGCTTACGATGTCAGAAACAACAGCAAATACTTTGCGCAAGTTGCTGCCAACGTGCTTAGTGCCAACAATATTAAAGTATTCTTGTTTCAAGAACCGCGACCAACTCCTATGCTTTCATTTGCCGTTAGGCATCTGAATTGCCAAAGTGGTATTGTAATCACAGCTTCGCACAATCCGAAAGAATACAACGGATACAAAGTATATTGGGACGATGGCGCTCAGCTTACACCTCCGCACGATACAAACGTTATTGATAGGGTGAACAAAATCGGCGGTTTGAAAGAAGTTAAATTCAACGGCAACGACAATCTCATCGTTCCTATTGGTGAAGATGTTGATAATGCTTATTTTGACAAACTTAAAACTTACGTATTGCAACCCGACGTAATCAAACAAAACGAAAACATTAAAATAGTTTACACTCCTATTCATGGAACCGGCTTGCACACCGTTCCGCGTGCTTTAAAAGAGTTTGGCTTTAAAAATGTAATTTTAGTGGAAGAACAAGCCGTACAAGACGGCAACTTCCCAACTGTTGAATCGCCAAATCCGGAAGAAAGGAGTGCTATGGCTTTGGCTTTGAAAAAAGCCGAAAAAGTTAACGCCGATATTATTTTAGCAACCGACCCCGACTCTGACAGACTTGCAGTTGGGCTTAAAAACCATAAAAACGAATACGTTTTGCTTAACGGTAACCAAACAGCCGTCTTGCTTACATATTACCTGATAAAACAATGGAAAGACAAAAATAAACTTACCGGAAACGAATTTATTGTCAAAACCGTTGTAACCTCCGAACTTATGAGCGACATTGCCGTTAAAGCCGGAGTTGAGTATTACGATGTTTTAACCGGTTTTAAATGGATTGCCAAAATAATACGCGAAAATGAAGGTAAAAAGACGTTTATAGGCGGTGGCGAAGAAAGTTTCGGATATATGGTAGGCGATTTTGTTAGAGATAAAGATGCTCTTATTTCGTGTAGCGTTTTTGCCGAATGCGTGGCTTGGGCTAATAGTAGAAATATGTCTCTGTTTGAAATTTTAATTGAAATTTATTTGGAATACGGTTTCTACAAAGAAAGACTTGTCAACATTGTTCGCAAAGGTATTAGCGGTAAAAAAGAAATTAAAGGCATGATGGATAACTACCGTAACAATCCTCCCAAATATATCAACGGTAGCAAGGTTATTACTATAAAAGATTACAAAACTCACAAACGCACCGATGTTGAAACCAATGCCGTTACCACTATAGACTTACCCTCAAGCGATGTGTTGCAATTTTTGTTGGAAGACGGAAGCAAAATCAGTGTAAGACCCTCAGGAACAGAACCTAAAATAAAGTTTTATTTCAGCGTCAAAGAAAAATTAAAAGATAAAGCCGATTTTGATGCGGTTGATGAAAAGTTGGAGAAGAAACTTGATGATATCATTAGTGATATGGGACTGAATAATTAGCCTTTAGCTTTTAGCTATTGGCTTTTGGCTAAGTTTAGCCAACGGCTAACGGCTAACGGCTAACGGCTAATTACTACAAATCTCTCTCCACTAGTAAAATATGATGCTGCGATACAACAAACAAAGTTTCTTGCTTGTATTTTATTTCGTAGGCGTATCTTGCTAAGAAGAAAGCTAAATCGCCTTCCTTAACTTGCAAAGGCATGTACTTAGTAGTATTGTCTTCGCATTTCCATGGCTCTTCATCACCTTCAAAATAAGGATAGGGAACGCCAGGACCGGTTTTTATAATGTAACCTTGTTTTATCTCATCTTTTTCCGAATATCCCGAAGGCAAATACAAGCCTGCCTTGGTTTTAGTGCTTTCGGTCAGGGGCTTTATCAATATCTTATCGCCAACTACCACAATGTTTTCGTACATACTCGTTGTTATTTTTTACAAAGTTATAGTTTTTGGAACAATAAAAAAATAAATCTGCCGCAAGCTAAATATTTTAGCGGTGGTTGGTGGTTAGTGATTGGGGACTGGTGATGACTTGTCCCAAGTATTCGGGAGTGATGAGTGATGGGTGCAATTTGCAATGTGCAATGAACAATGAACAATGAGCAATGTAATAACACGCATCCCGAACAAGCCAAGAGCCAATGGCTAATAGCTAACAGCCAATATATGGATATTAACTGAATAGCAATATATATTAAGTAATACCAAATACACTTTTTTTTATGGAATTTCATACCTTTGCAAAAAAAAGAGATGTCTATATTCAATCCTAAACTATCTAAACCGAGAAACTTTAACTATAAGCCTCGTTTTTACGACCCTGAAAGAGAAAAGTTTGATGAGATACGTAAGAGATACGCTTCCGGAGACGATTATGTTCCAGGACAAATTGTTAAGACAGGTTTTAAAAGAGAAATAACAAGGAATGAAGAGCGTCGTAAGCGAAGAAGAAAGCCAATGCGACTTATAGTAATGATTTTATTGGCTGCATTTTTAATTTATTTCTTTTTCGTACGCTAAAAATAACTTGCCATGTCCGATATAATAAAATTGCTACCCGATAGTGTTGCCAATCAAATTGCAGCCGGCGAAGTCATACAACGACCTGCATCGGTTGTTAAAGAATTATTAGAAAACTCCATAGATTCGGGAGCCGACCAAATTAAACTTATTATTAAAGACGCTGGTAAAACGCTGATACAAGTCATCGATAACGGTTGCGGCATGAGCGATATGGACGCACGCATCTGTTTTGAAAGACACGCAACATCTAAAATCAGCAACGCCAACGATTTATTTAAACTTAAAACATTGGGATTTAGGGGCGAAGCTCTCGCTTCTATCGCAGCTATTGCTCATGTTGAGCTTAAAACCAAAAAAGCCGACGAAGAAATCGGTACTAAAATAGAAATTCAAGGTGCTAAACTTATTTCTCAAACGCCTATTTCGTTTCAAAACGGCACTTCATTCAGCGTTAAAAACATCTTTTTCAATGTTCCTGCCAGACGTAATTTCCTTAAATCGGACAAGGTGGAATACGGACATATTTTTGAAGAACTTAACCGTGTGGTTTTGGTATATCCCGAAATTGAGTTTGAATTTATTTCAGACGAAAAGGTTGTGGCTCACTACCTTAAGGGGAATACAAAACAGCGCGTTATACAAGTTGGCGGAAAGCAATTTGAAGAAAACCTGTTGCCAATATCGCTACAAACCGAATATGTTGATATTAGCGGCTACATAGGCAAAGCCGATATAGCACGTAAGACAAAAGGTTCGCAGTATTTTTTTGCAAACAATAGGTTTATCAGACAACCCTACCTACATCACGCAGTAGAACAAGCATACAAGGATTTAATTCCCGATGCAACGGTTCCTAAATATTTCATTTATCTGAAAGTTAGAGAAGATGAAATTGATGTCAATATTCACCCGACAAAAACCGAAGTGAAATTTCAGCACAGTCAGGTGTTATACGCCTTGCTGCGCTCGGCTGTGAAACATGCTTTGGGGATGTACTCGCTTTCGCCTCAGCTAAACTTTGACGCCGAAACCGCATTCAACACCGACCTCCCAAAGGATTACATCCCGAAACCTCCTACTGTCAACATCAATCCTGATTATAATCCCTTTAAAACTTCTGGAAGCAAGCCAATAAAAGACCCGCTAAGGGGTAATGCAAAAGGATGGGAAAATCTTTTTTCGGCTGCTACAGGTAGCGGTATTGCCGACAGCACACTTGATAATTTGGACAATATCGACGACAAAGGCGGAAATGAAGATTCTAATGAATACATGCACAACAAACAGAGTGCAAATTTCATTCAAATAAACAAGAAATACATTGTAACGTATTTGCCTTCCGGAATAATGATAATAGACCAACAAAAGGCACATCAGCGAATTTTATACAACCAAATTATTATTTCAAAGTCAAAATCCATCACAAATTCACAAAAACTGATATTTCCTAAAACTCTGCATCTGTCGCCATCGGAAGGAATTGTTTTGCAAGAACTACTTCCTTCTTTAAACGAGTTCGGATTGGAAATCAGCGACTTGGGTAATAATAGTTTTGCAATTATTTCGGTTCCCGAAATAACAAAAAACGTTTCCGTTGAAAATGTAATTGATTCGATAATAAACATGCACAAAGAAGGTAGCAGCGCCTCCTCAACCGATTTGGTTCAACAAATAGCTCACAAACTTGCTATTTCTTCATCGATAAAATACGGCGACACGCTAACACCCGAAGCTATGCAAAGCATTGTGGACAAACTTTTTGCAACTTCAAGTCCGCAACTTGCTCTCAATGGTTCAAAAACGTATGCTGTATTAAAAAACGAAGAAATTGAAACTTTACTAAAATAAACTTATGGACAACAGACAGTACTCGCCAGGCGGATTTAGCATATTACCTCCAGTAGTTAAAAACCTACTTATCATAAACGGGATTTTCTACTTGGCTACAATATCTTTGGGATACTCAATGAATATCGACTTAATCGACATTTTGGGTCTGCACTATTTTAAAGCCGAAAAGTTTGAGTTTTACCAGTTTATAACTTACATGTTTATGCATGGAGGTTTTTCTCACATTTTCTTCAATATGTTTGCCTTGTGGATGTTCGGAAGCATTTTGGAGCAAACTTGGGGACCTAAGCGCTTTTTGATTTATTATTTTTTTACAGGCATTGGTGCTGCTATTGTTCACTACGTTGTTTTCTATTTTCAAATAACGCCGACAATCGAGTTAATAGACAATTTTATATACCAACCTAATATTGAAAATTTGCAGCAAATAGTTAGCACTCACAGGTTTGCCATTTTCGACGACACCGGAAATATTACATCTCTTTTCGAACAGTTTAAAGTCAATTATTCAATACTCGCAAACAATCCGACAGATACCGCCGCAATGCAAAATGTATTGAATTTTATGAGCGAATATAAAATACACTACTTGAATCAGCCTGTGGTTGTCGGAGCTTCGGGTGCTGTATATGGTTTGTTGTTAGCATTTGGCATGATGTTCCCAAATGCAATGATATATTTGTACTTTTTTGTCCCTATGAAAGCAAAATGGTTTGTAATTATTTTCGGCGTTATAGAACTTCTTTCAGGAATTTACGGAAGGGGCGGAAATATTGCACACTTCGCTCACTTGGGCGGTATGATTTTCGGCATAATTCTGATACTGATTTGGCGAAGAAAAGATAAAAAATCTTCTAACTTTAGCTATTGATGAATAATTTTTCAAATACAAACATAAATAACACAAGCATTAAGGATTTGATTAAGAAGTTTAAATCCAAACCTATAGTGGCGCAATTAATTATAATAAACGTTGCTATCTGGGTATTGTTAAGCTTGATTTCTGTTTTGTATTTTTTGTTTCAAGACCCTGAAAGCAGTAGTTACACATGGACTGAACAAATTTTGAAATATTTTGCCGTACCGGCTTCCTTATCGGCATTAGCTGCAAGACCTTGGACAATCCTCACTTACATGTTTGTTCACACGTCGTTTTGGCACTTGCTTTTCAATATGCTGTGGCTGTATTGGTTTGGTAAAATATTTTTAGAATTCAAATCCAAAAAAGAATTATTGCTTTTGTACTTTGCTGGCGGTTTTATAGGCTCATTTTTCTTTATAGCTGCTTATAACATTTTTCCCGTGTTCAAGCCAATAATTGACAGTGCCAATGCCATAGGTGCATCGGCGGCAATTTTGGGTATTACCATAGCAACCGCAACAATAGCTCCAAATTACAACATCAGATTACTGTTAATTGGAAACATCAAACTCAAACACATAGCAATATTTACGGTTATTCTTGATGTTTTAATGATTAAAGATGGCAATGCCGGCGGACATTTTGCTCATTTGGGTGGTGCGTTGTGTGGGTTTATTTACGGCTTGTGGATTAGAAACAAAGCCGATATTGTCAACTATTTCAGACAAAAAAAGCGTAAAAGAAATTTTTCTATTCCCAAAAAGAAGAAAAAGAAAAAATCTGAAAATATCTACACCGAAACGTACGTTAGCGATGAAGATTACAACAGAAAAAAACACGAAAATCAGGAAAAAATTGATAAAATATTAGATAAGATTTCTGAAAAAGGTTATAATGCCTTATCAAAGGAAGAAAAGGAGTTTTTGTTCTCAAATTCATCAAAAAATGGCTAAGAAAACTAAAAAAACCAAGAAAACTAAGAAAAAAAAGAAATTCGGTGTTGGCGAAACAATTTTGCTGGCTGTAAATTTCTTTTTTATTCTGCTGCTTTTGCTTGCCAACTTAGCGCCAATCTTATCTCCCGAAAAATATTTTTACATTTCCACACTCGGACTTGTTTATCCGCTACTTATAATCGCAAACTTAGTTTTTGTCATCGTTTGGCTTTTAAGGTTTAGGTACAGCTTTGTATTTTCATTAATTGCTATTGCCATAAGCTACGGCAATGTTGCCAAAACCTTCGGATTTACAAGTAAAAAACTAACTCTAGACCAAAACGAATACGTTTCGGTGATGTCATACAATGTGAAACTATTCGACTATTTTTCGCATCCCGACAACGAAATAAAAAAATCTTTAGACGGCGTTACAAAACTTGTAAACGACAACAAGGTCGAAATCCTTTGCTTGCAAGAGTTTTACGACGGTTCGCAATCGGGTAGCAATACCCTTAAAATTTTGTCGAAAAATTGCCATCTGCCTTTTACTTACGTTGAAACTATCAAAAGCATAAACCCTCGTCAGCCCTTCGGATTAGCGATTTTATCAAAATATCCAATCGTAAATCAGGAAAAAATAAATTTCGACAACAGTAAAGTAAACTATGCAATAAAATGCGATGTATTAGTTGGTAATGATACGTTAAACCTTATTAATACTCACTTAGAAAGCATTAAATTAGGCAAGGAAGATTACAACTTAATGAGCGAAATAATTGCGGGTACGACAAGCAATGAGCAAATAAAAAAATCGTCGAAATCTATATTAAAAAAACTCGAAACAGCGTACGAACGCAGGATTCCGCAAGTTTCAAAACTTCAAGAAATTATTGATAAGTGTAACAATCCATTAATTTTGGTCGGCGATTTTAACGACACGCCTGTCAGCTATACGTACAGAATTATAAGCAAAAACTTGAAAGACTCTTTTAAAGAAGCGGGTTGGGGTTTTGGAAAAACTTACGCCGAAAAAATTCCTCTTCTACGTATTGATTATATTTTCTTTTCAAATGAATTGAATTGTGCCGAATTTGAAGTAATCAGCAGTAAAATTTCCGACCACTACCCTATTCTGTCTAAATTTTCAATTAAATAAGTTTTAAATTGTATTTAAATGAAGTTTAAACTGACATCTAAATTTGAACCTACCGGCGACCAACCTTCGGCGATTAAGCAATTGTACGAAGGCTTGCTCAGAAACGATAAGCATCAGGTTTTATTAGGTGTTACGGGGTCGGGAAAAACTTTTACTATTGCCAACGTTATAAATCAAATTCAACGTCCGACATTAGTCCTCAGCCACAATAAAACTCTTGCGGCACAGTTGTACGCTGAGTTCAAGCAGTTTTTTCCGGAAAATGCAGTCAAGTTTTTTATTTCGTACTACGACTATTACCAACCCGAAGCTTTTATCCCTACTACCAATACTTACATTGAGAAGGATATTTCCATAAACGAAGAAATTGAAAAACTTCGAATTGATGCTACTTCTTCGCTACTCACAGGCAGACGCGATATAATTATTGTTGCTTCGGTTTCTTGCATTTACGGTATCGGAAATCCCGAAGACATCAATAGCAACACTATCCATATTAAAGTCGGCGACAAAATTAGTCGCGATAAATTTCTGCGTCGCTTGGTAGATAGTCTTTATTCCAGAACCGAATTTGACCTCGAAAGGGGAAAATTCAGAGTTAAAGGTGATACCGTCGATATTTTTCCGGTTGAAGCCGATTTTGCTTGCAAAGTCATCTTTTTTAGCGACGAAATTGAAGAAATTTCTACATTCAACCCTATAAGTGGCAACCTCATTGAGCATTTGGAACAGTTTACAATATTTCCTACAAATATTTTTGTTACTTCGAAAGAGAAAATACAATCAGCCATAAAAAATATTCATATAGATTTAGGCAAGCAAATTGACTTCTTCAAAGAAACCGGTAAAATCATTGAAGCCAAACGTCTGGAAGACAGAGTAACTTACGATTTGGAGATGATGCGAGAGCTCGGTTATTGTTCGGGAATTGAAAATTACAGTCGTTATTTCGACGGCAGAAAACCCGGCACTCGTCCATTTTGCTTGCTCGATTATTTTCCCGACGATTATTTAATGGTCGTTGACGAAAGCCACGTTACAGTCCCGCAAATCAGAGCCATGTACGGCGGCGACCGCTCGCGAAAGCAAAATTTGGTTGAGTATGGTTTCAGACTGCCTTCGGCTTTGGATAACAGACCTCTTAAATTTCCGGAATTTGAAGCTCTGACAAATCAGGTTATATACGTTAGTGCCACGCCTGCCGATTACGAACTTGCGAAAGCCAACGGAGTTATTGTCGAGCAAATTGTAAGACCTACAGGTCTCATCGACCCGATTATTGAAGTTAAGCCCAGTTTAAACCAAATCGACGATTTGCTTAATGAAATTCAGATTAGAACTAAAAATAACGAGAGGACTCTCATTACAACGCTTACCAAACGCATGGCTGAAGAGCTTTCAAAATATTTGAGCAATCTGAATATCAAAACCAAATATTTACACTCGGGAGTGCTTACGATTGAACGTGTTGAGATTCTTAACAGTCTGCGGACAGGCGAAATCGACGTTTTGGTTGGTGTAAACTTGCTGCGCGAAGGATTAGACCTCCCGGAGGTTTCGTTGGTTGCAATTTTGGATGCCGACAAAGAAGGATTTTTGCGTTCGGAAAAATCGCTTACGCAAACAGCAGGAAGAGCTGCCAGAAACATAAACAGCAAGGTTATTTTCTACGCCGATACTATAACCGATTCTATGCAAAAAACCATAGACGAAACCAACAGAAAACGCAGTATTCAGCTTGAATACAACCGCATTAACAATATTACTCCAAAACAAATTATTAAAGATATTAGCACCGATTTGGTCGGATTGAGTGCCGATAGCGGAACGCCGACCCCAGACAAAGCCAATAAAATCTACGTCGAAGGTTCGATTATCAATTCTGCCGCCGACCCTTTAAGCGAATATCTTAGCTATCAGCAATTGGAAAAACTTTACAATACATCTAAGACTCTAATGCAAAAAGCCGCCAAAGACCTTGATTTTATGGAAGCTGCACGGCTTAGAGACGAAATGTATATGTACAAAAATAAAATGGAACAGTTTAATGTTAAACCTAAATAGTATTTAATGTCTGAGTATAATAGTGTCATTCTGTGGCTTATGTTTATTGCCTTTAGCCCTTAGCCCTTAGCCTTTGGCTATTAGCCATTTGCCATTTGCTAAACACAGCTAAAAGCTAAAAGCTAAAAGCCAACAGCCAACAGCCAACAGCCAATAGCTAACCAAATTACCGGACAACATTAAAATAAATAAGTATGAAAAAAATAGTAACAGTAATAGGAGCCAGACCTCAATTTATAAAGGCGGCAACCATAAGCAGAGCTTTTAAGAAATTTCCAGTAAAAGAAGTTATTGTTCACACCGGACAACACTTTGATAAGAATATGTCTGATATTTTCTTTTCGGAAATGCAAATTCCGTTACCCGACTACAATCTCGATATAAATAGCTTATCACACGGAGCCATGACAGGCAAAATGTTGGAAGCAATAGAAGAAATTCTTTTTTCGGAAAAGCCCGAAGCTGTCATGGTATACGGCGATACCAACAGTACTTTGGCAGGTGCATTGGCAGCACGAAAACTAAACATACCGGTTGTCCACGTCGAAGCCGGCTTGCGTTCGTTTAACAATAATATGCCTGAAGAAATCAACCGAATTATAACCGACAGAATATCTTCGTTGCTACTTTGCCCTTCTGATACAGCCGTAAAAAACCTGCATAACGAAGGTTTCGAAAATTTTGATACCATTATTGTTAAAAACGGAGATGTTATGTTTGATGCAAGTCTGTTCTACTCTCCTATTGCAAAAACAAAATCGAATATTATTAACTCTCTGAATTTGAACGAATTTGTTTTAGCTACCGTGCACCGACAAGAAAACACCGACAATATCGATAACTTAAAGCAAATTATCAATGCTCTGAATACTATCAATAAATCTGTTGAAGTTGTTGTGCCTTTGCATCCGCGA
Organism: Lentimicrobiaceae bacterium; assembly: GCA_028697555.1. Taxonomy (NCBI): domain Bacteria; kingdom Pseudomonadati; phylum Bacteroidota; class Bacteroidia; order Bacteroidales; family Lentimicrobiaceae; species Lentimicrobiaceae bacterium. The sequence continues at coordinate 23,141 of JAQVEX010000016.1, forward strand.
ACCAAAAACATAATACAAAAACACGATATTCGTCCCGATTTTAAAATAATTGAACCCGTTGGCTACTTTGATATGATTACCTTACAGCAAAACTGCAACTTAATTTTAACCGACAGCGGTGGAGTTCAAAAAGAAGCGTTTTTCTTTAAAAAACCTTGTGTAACTTTGCGTAACGAAACCGAATGGACAGAATTGCTAGAACATGGGTGCAATATGCTTGCCGGACATGATACCGAAAGCATTATAAATGCCTACGAAACCATGAACAATAAAAACATCAATTTTGGTGCTAATTTGTACGGAAACGGCGATGCAGCCGATATTGCAGCCGAACATATTTTCAATTTATTGTAAATTTGCAGTATCTAACTTAATTTTGTAGGCGTATTAATTGTAACGATTAAGTTGTTAAAACAAAACTGATGAAAAATAAAAAGATATTTATAACGCTGATTCTAATCATCTTGCTCCATAGCTTGGCTTTCGGACAAGAAAGCAATAAGCAAAGAACTCCCTTTAAACCGAGAATTTTTTATGGTGGCGGATTTGGATTACAGTTCGGAAATACTACTCTCATCGAAGTTTCTCCCTCAATTGGTGTTGAGCTATTACCTAATTTTGGTATAGGAATTACCCCTACATACAAGTATTACAGATATAGACCTTATTACAACTCTGACAAAATTGTAACCAACGTATATGGTGGTAGCATTTTTGCACGATACGTAGTTATTTACAACATTTTTCTTCACGCCGAATACGAAAAACTATTTTTCAATACAAAATCCGACCTTATCGAAAATCAAAAGCAAGATTTTGATAGTTTCTTAGTCGGTGGCGGATACCGCCAGCAAGTCGGAGAAAAGACTTTTGTTCACATTTCCATACTTTGGAACTTAAACGATTCTCAAAACTCTTTGTATAATAATCCTGTTATAAGGATGGGCATCGGCTTCGGGTTTTAGATGTTGCGGGGTGCGGGTTAGTTTCGGAGTATTGAGTTCCGAGTTCTGAGTTCTGAGTATCAGAATTCCCGACTCAAAACTCAAAACTCCTAACTCGATACTCCTGTCTCTCCACTCATCACTCATCACTCATCACTCATCACTCATCACCGACCACCGCTCACCCCAACGGTGAACCCTCCTCCTTCGCCATGTGATTGTAGTTAAACCTGTCCAACAACGACGGAAACCATTTTGACAAAAATACTGCAAATTTTCCTTCAACGAAAGTCAGTATCAACGTGCGTTTGCGTTTTACAACAGCCCTGTAGATTTTTTTAGCTACCTGTTCGGAAGTCATCATTTTTTCTTCGTTTCTTGGTGTTTCGCCTTGCGGACTTCCATCACCCAAAAGTGCTACTTTTCTTATATTTGAAGCTGTAAACCCGGGTGCAGCAACCAAAACATGCAATCCTGATTTTAAATATTCAACTCTTATTGTATCTAAAAACCCTCTGATAGCGTACTTTGAAGACGAGTAAGCCGAGCGTGCAGGTAAGCCCAAATATCCGGCTATGGAAATTACACCAACCAAACTCCCTTTCTGCTCGACTAAATAAGGCAAGGCAAATTTTGTACAATTAACCGTCCCCCAATAGTTGGTATCAATAACTTTGTGCATAACCGACAGGTCGGTATCAATAAACATCGAACGCATGCTAATGCCGGCATTGTTAATCAACACATCTATTTTACCAAATGCTTCAACGGTTTTTTTAACCAAATTTTCGCAATCGCTGACAACACTTACATCGGTTACTACCGAAATAGCATCGGCGTTGTATTGCTTAACCTCGGCTAAAACCGCATCTAACTTTTCGGTATTACGAGCCGCCAAAGCCACCTTACTTCCTTTCTTTGAAAACTCAATTGCTAAAGCTCTGCCAATCCCTGACGATGCTCCCGTTATTATTACAACTTTTCCTTTCATTTTGTCGCTTTTCTTGCAAAATTAGCACAAACAAGGAAATATTAGATTTTATTCCTCTTTTTTTCGCAAAACCATTAACTTTGGTGAAATTTTTAAAAGATGCTATCACAAAGAGAAATATTTTATCAGCACGTTGCACAAACAAGCAAAAACCCTATGGGTCTGACCATCGAGAGAGCCGAAGGTTGCTATTTGTATTCACCCGAAGGCAAAAAATACTTGGATTTAATTTCAGGCACTTCGGTAAGCAACGTAGGACACAACAACCGATACGTTATAAACGCTGTCAAACAGCAATTAGACAAGCACATGCACATTTCGGTTTACGGCGAAATGATACAATCGGCACAAGTGCTTCTTACGCAGAAACTTGTAGCTATATTACCTGAGCAACTAAACTCGGTATATTACGTTAATTCCGGAAGCGAAGCCGTTGAAGGTGCTTTAAAATTAGCCAAACGCTACACCGGAAGAAGAAAAATAGTAGCTCTGAAAAACGCCTACCACGGCGGCACTCACGGTGCACTTAGTTTAACATCAAGTGCCGAACACATAAAAGCATTTGCACCCTTGCTCCCAAATATTACACTCATCGAGATTAACAATATTGACGATTTAAAAAATATTGATGAAGAAACCGCATGTGTGATTATTGAGCCGGTACAAGGCGAAGCAGGCGTTGTAAAAGCCAACAACCAATACCTGAATGAGCTTCGTAAAACATGCTCACAAAAAGGTGCTTTGCTCATATTCGACGAAATACAGTCGGGAATGGGACGAACAGGCAAATGGTTTTATTTTCAGCACAGTGGTATAGTCCCCGATATTCTGTTAACAGCCAAAGCTCTCGGCGGTGGAATGCCCTTAGGTGCTTTTATTTCCTCGCAAGAAATTATGGATTCGCTGACCCACGAACCTGTTTTGGGACATATCACAACTTTTGGCGGACACCCTGTTTGTTGTGCTGCCGCAAATGCTGCCATAGATGTTATTGAAAACGAAAAACTTATAGAAGGTGTTAAAGAAAAAAGTGATTTCTTCTACGAATTTTTTGCCGATAATCCGCTTGTAACTGAAGTCAGACGTAGCGGACTTCTTATAGCTTTGCAAATGGGGAGCCCCGAGTTGGCAATAAAAACTTGCAATGCTTGCGTAAAGCACGGAATAATTGTCGATAATTTCTTATTTAACGAATCTGCAATTCGTATCGCTCCGCCCTTGACAATCTCTATTCAAGAAATTGAAACCGCCTGCGATAGCATGCAAGAAATTATGTATAAAGTGTAAGATTGATGAATTTGGAAATTATACAAAAATTAAAAAAGAAACTTAGTCAGCCCTTGCCGGGTATGAGTGCTCAAATAAAATTGGCTCCAAAATCTTTGGAAAAAGAATTATTGTCGGGAAAAGCCCTCGAAAATCCCAGACCAAGTGCAGTTATGATAATGCTTTATCCTGAAAATGGCAGTATTCATTTTCCTGTAATTTTGCGAAATGTGTATAATGGTGCTCATTCCGGACAGATAGGATTGCCAGGCGGAAGATGCGAAAGCTGCGACCTCAGCAGATACGATACCGCCAAAAGAGAAACACTTGAAGAAATTAACGTAAGCAGCAACGAATACGAATACATAGGAGCTTTAACTCCATTGTTTGTACTTCCGAGCAATTTTATCACCTACCCTTTTGTAAGTTTTTCAAAAAGCAAACCCGACTTCAAACCCGACCCGAAAGAAGTTCAAAAAGTAATTACAGTCGATTTTCTGAACGAAATTAACAGCAAAAAAATCATTTGCAAACAAATAGAAACCATAAGGGGCACATCGCAAGTGCCGGGCTTTGAAATTGGTGAACACTTTATTTGGGGTGCTACCGCGATGATTTTGGGCGAACTCATTGATGTTATTGAAAATGGGTGATGAGTGCGGAGCAATTATCAATGAGCAATGAGCAATGAGCCCCGAACCTTCGGGGTTAATTGATAATTGATAATCAACGCCATTGAAGTGCCGATACGGAGATGTGCCGTGTCAAGGAATCCTGAAATACAAATTACTAAGCATTTAAAATTGTTGACAATTTTTTAATAATAATTTTTTTTATATTAAAAATATTGTTTTAACTTTGGACTTTAATTGATACAAAATATTTTTTGTGTTAAAAACCAAAAATATAAAAAACATACAGATGAGAAAAAAAATAATTATTCTAGCATATTTGTTTGCGACACAAATATTAGTAATAGGACAAAATAAGAATTATATTTATGAGTATTCGAAAAATATTATTGAAAAAGAATTTCTTTCATACGATATTACAGTAAAGAAATTAAATTTATTAGAGAATGACACTACCGCAAAAAGTGCTAAAGTTCAGTTGGTAAAAAATGGCAATAAGGTGGCTTTCTTTAGGATAAATGATATTAGTAATAATATAGAATACATACTTAAAAATGATTCAATATGGCAAATTGTTCATAAAGAAAAACAAATTAGATATATTGGTGGGAGAAATGATGTTGCAGGTTATGGAGCAATAATTGATTTTTTTCCAATAGGAAGTATTTTTTTTGATACTACAGTTGTAAAGTATTACGGTCAAGATTCCTATAAAAAAATTGGAAGTAACGGCAGAAATGTACTACTAAAACACAATAGTCAATCATTTCCGGAAATGATTGAAGATATTGATTATGTTACATATCTTGACACAATAAATAATGTTATTGACCGGTATTATCTTCAAATTAAATATATAAATAACATTGGAATGCAATTTCAGGGTTATACCTTTAGTAATTATAGCTTTGAACCAATAAATACAAACTATTATTATCCATACGAAATAATTTATGAAGAAAGACAAGATGAAATTGTTGTTATTTCTGATAATACTCAAATCAGTTCAGATGTGTTTATTGATTTTAAAGATGTTACCTTTATGGATATAAACAAGAACAAAGTTGTGTTACCTAAACAAGGTTATGTATTTGTCGATGTTTGGTATGCCGGTTGCATGCCTTGCATGCGAGCCGCTCCAATTGTTGAAAAACTTTATGAGAAATATAAAGATAGAATAGCTTTTTATAGTATTAATGAAGTTGATGATGATGTAGAAAAAATAAAGAAATTTGCTGATAAAATGCATGTAACTATGCCTATTGTTATTCCTTCAAAGAGAGGCTTTTTTAAAAATATAAGCGACAAAGGCTATCCTATTTTTGTGTTGTATAATGCAAGCGATAATAAAATAATATCAATAATAAATGGATATAATGACAATCTTGAAAAAGATTTAGAAGAATTATTGCTAAAAATATAGTCTTATGCGCTTGTAAGTTTTTTGTTCTATACTTATGTTATATTGTTAAAAAACATTCAATAAATATTTTTTTAATTTTGGACATTAAATTAATCAATATAAATAATTAATATGAAAGCATTTATCACGTTCAGTCCCACTGTTGAAAGGGAAGTATTTATTCAAAAAGCAAAGCAGGCTATAGAAAATTTAGGTTGGAAATATTCTGTAAACGAATCCAAACTTGTTGCAGAAGTTGGAAAATCTGTTCTTTTGCAAGAAAAAAAGCTAATAATTGACTACATAAGTAAGGATTTTGTAAATCTTACGGCTGAGAACCCTATTAATGTAGCTGACTCAGGAGAAAGCGAAAATATTATAAAGCAATTTGTTGAAGAATATCAGAAACTAATTTGTTAAGCTGGTATAAGCTATATTATCCCCAGAAGTGCAAGAGCACATCTAGATAATTATTTAGATAATTATTAATTAAAAATTGCCGCGCAACACGTAACACGCAACACTTTTAGTCTTCCAATGCCGATTCATCATCGCCAAAACCTATATTCAAGCCTCTTGCGGTTTTCATAAGAGCTGTGTCTTGGGTAACTAGGTTTGGTTCTCTAATTGCTTCAATAAGCGGAACACTTGTAATGTATGGATGACGATATGAGACCATTCGCCCGTATTCTTGATTTAGCACCATTTCAAAAGCTTTTACTCCAAACTGCGAAGCTAAAACTCTATCGTAAGCAATAGGTATTCCGCCACGCTGAAGATGTCCTAAAACAGTAACACGAATATCGTGTTCAAAACCAGCAGCTTTCAAATCTTCTTGCAATTTAAATCCAATACCTCCCAAATGAACGTTCTCATAACCTGCCTCTTGTATCCTTTGCTTCACAACATCTCCACCCTTGGGGTGAGCACCTTCGGCAACAACAATAATAGCAAAGCCTTTGCCTTTTACAAAACGAGAGTTAAGTTTACTTAAAACATGTACTAAATCGTAAGGAATTTCAGGTAGTAAACAGACTTCCGCTCCGCCGGCAACTGCGGCATTTAAAGCTATCCAACCAGCATTACGTCCCATAACCTCAAGAATAAAAACTCTGTTGTGGCTTGCAGCTGTGGTAACCAACTTATCTACTGCATCGGTAGCGACTTCAATAGCCGTTTGGAAACCGAAAGTAGAATCTGTTGCCGACAAGTCGTTATCAATAGTTTTAGGAACACCAATTATGTTAAGTCCTCTTTCATATAAAGCTTGAGATATTCGTTGTGAACCGTCGCCTCCAATATTGATAACAGCATCTATTCCCATGTAACTCAGCTTTCTAATCATCTCTTCAGACCTGTCAACATATTCGATTTTGCCTTCTTTATTTTTGTAGGGCCAATTAAAAGGACCTCCTTTATTTGTAGTTTGCAATATTGTTCCACCTTGATAATGAATACCGGCAACCTTACGTTCGTCTAAAACAACTATCTCTGTCGGCTCGACCAAAACTCCGTCAAATGCTTTTATACTACCTACTACCTCCCAGCCTTTTTCCTTTGAAGCACGTTTAACAATTGCTCGTATAACTGCATTCAATCCCGGGCAATCTCCACCGCCCGTTACAATCATTACTCTTTTCATCTTTTATATATGTTTTAAAAGTTGTTTCTTAATTAGTTAGCGCCTGCAAAGATATATTATTTTACGTTCGCTTTGTTGAACTTAATAATTAGTTAATCACAAATAAAAGATTTATTTCCTTTTTAGTTTGTAAACGTCGTCTTTATCATTAACTATAAAGACACAAAGTCCTGCAATAACCATTGAAACTCCAGCCAATACTATGGTCAGAATAACTTTTTCGTCGAAAACCGTTTTGGTTATGAAACCCAATATACTTGCCGCTAAAATTTGCGGTATGACTATAAAAAAGTTGAATATACCCATGTAGGTTCCCATTTTTCGAGCCGGCAACGAACCTGTAAGTATTGCATAAGGCATTGATAGCACACTACCCCATGCAAAACCTATACCTATCATTGATAAAATAAGCATTTCGGGTGTTGATATGAAATACATTGAAACGAAAGACAAACCTCCAATAATCAGAGCAATTGTGTGTGTAGCTTTTCTGCCGATTACTTTTGCAATTACCGGAAGTAAAAAAGCCGTGATAGCCGAAACGCCATTATACACGGCAAACATTATTCCCACCCAATTGGCTCCTTCGTTGTACAATGCCGAAGCTTTATCGGTTGTTCCGTATATGTGTTGTGTTACAGCCGGAGTCGTATATATCCAAAGTGCATAAAAAGCTAACCATGTGAAAAACTGAACAATAGCTAACTGTCCCATTGTTTTTGGCATATTCAAAAGGTCGTTCATTATGCCCACTAAGCCATTGTTGGTTTTGTCTCTTTTAATTAAACTTCCTGAAAGCAAAAGCGCGAGTCCGAAAAATATAAGTAATCCACCTATTATGAATAGTTCGCCTGCAAGCGAAAAGTAAGATATTAGAAAAGTAATTATTAACCCTAAACCTCCCCATAGCAGTGCGTTTTTGAAGAAAACCCTATGCGGCAAAAACACATCTTCGTAATAGTTGTCTTTTTCGTCAATATCAATAATACCTTTATCGGCTTTTTCTGCTAATTCAAATTCTTTTAACTCCTCGGGCGAGTACTCTTTAGTTCTTAAAACAGTGTACGATACCGAAAGGAACAGAACAACGGCTCCAATGTAAAACGAATACTTAACCGAAATAGGCACTACTCCTTCGGGTGCAGTATTGGGAATCCCAAACCAATTTGTCAGAATGTACGGCAATGCCGAAGCAACAACGGCTCCAACACCTATAAAAAAGCTTTGCATAGCGAAGCCTTTAGTCCTTTGTTCCGAAGGCAACATATCGCCCACAAAAGCTCTGAAAGGCTCCATAGAAATGTTTATACTGGCATCCATTATCCATAACATACCTGCAGCTACCCACAAAGCAGGCGAATTGGGCATAATTATAAGCGCTATGGTTGTGAATATGGCTCCAATCATGAAGTAGGGTCGTCTCCTGCCAAAGCGATTCCAAGTTTTATCGCTTAAATGACCTATTATTGGCTGTACTATCAATCCTGTGATGGGCGCTGCTATCCAGAGAATAGGAATTTGGTCTATTTGAGCTCCTAAGGTCTCAAAAATACGACTTGTATTAGCGTTTTGTAAGGCAAATCCGAACTGTATTCCTAAAAAGCCAAAACTCATGTTCCAAATTTGCCAAAAACTCAATTTTGGTTTACGTTTCATATTACAATTTAATTATTGAATCATTTTGCTTCAAAATTAATTTTTTTCTGAAAATTTTTATTTATTTAGCAAACAATATTAACTTTGTTTTTGTTAAAACTTTTATCAAATGCGTACGTTTTCAATAAAAAAGAGAGTTTTTGTTTTCATATTTTTTTTATTTGGTAATTTTTTACTTAATTCCCAAATTTATGTTCAACCTCCTTTGCCAACTCAGCAACAAGGTGTTGAAGTGATTTTTGATGCTAAACTCGGAAATAAAGGACTTGAAAACTACGATGGAGACGTATACGCTCATACCGGAGTTATTACAAACAAAAGTGCTAGCCCTTCCGATTGGAAATACGTTAAAGCAAGTTGGGGCACTAATACTCCCGATTGTAAACTCACAAAAATTGGCGAAAACTTATGGAAATTAACTATACAACCCGATATTCGTTCGTACTACTCTGTACCCACGACAGATACAATTTTGCAAATGGCTTTTGTTTTCAGAAGTGCAAATATGGTCTCGGGAGCTTGGTTGGAAGGCAAAACAGAAAATAATGGCGATATTTTTTACGATGTTTATCCGAATACAACCAATGTCAAAATTATAAAGCCCAACAGCAACTTCGTTTTTGTGCCCGACGGCGAAATTATCAATATTAAAGCTGCTTCCATCAACACCGATTCAATATTGATATATCATAACGGCGAACTTGTTGAAGCTAGTGCTCTCAATGAAATAGAATGCAATATTGTTCCGCAAAACAATAATCAGAACAAAATAATTGCAAAGGGCGTCAAAGCCACCGAAACTGTTTTCGATACACTCTGCTACGTTGTCAGCACACCGACCAATATCGCTCCTATGCCTATTGGAATCAAAAACGGAGTTAATGTTATTGATTCCAATACCATTGTATTTTCATTATTTGCTCCTTATAAAAGTAGTGTTTACATCATAGGAGATTTTAATAATTGGTTGCCCGATATCGATTATAAAATGAACAGAACGCCTGACGGGAAATATTATTGGCTACAGGTCTCCAATCTCCAGTACGACAAGGAATATTATTACCAATATTTGGTTGATGAAAACATCAGAATTGGCGACCCGTACTGCAATAAAGTTGCCGACCCGTGGAACGACAAGTATATCCCCGATAGCATTTACCCTAACATAAAACCGTATCCACACGGCAAAACCAACGGTATTGCATCTTCATTAAAAATCAAACCCGATGTGTATAATTGGAGCAATTGCTGTTTTGAAGCTCCCGAAGTGCAAAATTTGATAATTTATGAATTGCTAATCAGAGATTTTTCCGAACAAAGGTCTTTCCAATCGGTAATTGATAAAACACCTTACCTAAAAAAATTAGGAGTAAATGCAATAGAACTTATGCCTGTCACTGAGTTTGAAGGCAACAACAGTTGGGGATACAACCCTAATTACTATTTTGCAATTGATAAATACTATGGACATCAAAATAAACTTAAAGAACTTATAGATTCGTGCCACAATAACGGCATAGCCGTAATTTTAGATGTAGTTTTCAATCATTCGTTTGGCACAGCTCCTTACGTCCAATTGTATTGGGACGCAAAAAACAACAGACCTGCAGGAAACAATCCTGTTTATAACCAAACACCAAAACACGATTTTAACGTCGGTTACGACATAAATCACGAGTCGGATTTCTCCAACAAATTAGTTAGCGATGCCTTGAAATACTACATAAAAGAGTTTAATTTCGATGGCTTCCGCTTCGATTTATCCAAAGGATTTACCCAAAAAAACACTCTCGGCAATTCTGCGGCTATGGCTCAATACGACCAATCGCGTGTGAATATTCTCTCAAAATACTGCGATACTATCAAAGCACACAATCCCAATGCCTACGTTATTTTAGAGCATTTTGCCGACAATACCGAAGAAAAAATTTTATCCGACAAAGGAATGTTATTGTGGGGAAATATAAACTACAACTACGGCGAAGCCATGATGGGATACGTTAATAACAGCGATTTATCATCGGGAGTTTATACAAAAAGGGGATGGCAAAAACCACACCTTATTTCTTACATGGAAAGCCACGACGAAGAACGACAGGTTTACCGTTGCCAAAAATGGGGAAATTCGCAACAAGGATACGATATTAAAAATACAGCTACAGCTCTTAAACGTGCGGCTTTGGCATCTACATTTTTCTACACTATTCCTGGTCCTAAAATGTTGTGGCAATTCGGTGAGTTGGGATACGATTTCTCTATAAACTATCCGTCAGGAACATCAGACGATAGACTTACCCCAAAACCTGTACGATGGGATTATTTCGACGATAAAGACAGACGCTATTTGTTTGAAATAAACTCCTTGCTAATAAATTTAAAGAAAAACAACCCTGTTTTTCAAACCAAAAACTTCGATGTAAATCTTTCGGGAAAAATAAAAACTATACAACTTTCGGATACGGCAAATAACATTGTAGTTGTCGGCAACTTCGACGTTACCCAGCAAACAGCCAACGTCGTATTTCAACGCACAGGCACTTGGTACGAGCTGTTTTCGGGCGATACAATAATAATAGACAATGTAAATCAAAGCATAAGGCTCAACGCCGGTGATTATAAACTATACTCCGATATTAAAATCGATTTTCCTTACCAAAAAAAAAGCCCTGAAAGTTTGCTTTTAAATTTTAGCATCTATCCTAACCCAACCTACGGCGATGCAAACATATTATTACACGTAAAAGACAACAGCAAAATCAGTTTAAGAGCCTTTTCTGTCGATGGTAGTAATGTACATGATATATTCAACGGAGTGATGTCGGGCAACAACAACATTAAATGGCAAGCTCCAAAAAAAGGATTGTATATCGTAGAATTAACTATAGGGAACTTCAAAAAAATGGCGAAATTAATCAGATTGTAAGCAATTTTTTTCACTTCTACCCAAAAAGGCAACTTATTTTCTTAATTTAACTGTACTTTGTAAAATTATATATAAATTTGCCATTATTAAATAATTAAACAATAATTAACTAAATATTTAATCTATGAAAAGATATACACTCTTTAAAACATCCTTACTGATATTTCTACTGTTAGGATTTGTTTTTAACAGCTTTTCCCAACAAATAGATGTTAAAGGAGTTGTAACCGACGCAAAAGACGGTTCAACAATACCGGGAGTAGCCATTCAGGTTAAAGATACTTTTTTGGGTACATTAACCGACATTGACGGAAATTACAGCATAAGCGTCAACAAGGGTGAAACCTTAGTATTTTCGTTCATTGGTTACGAAAATCAAGAAATTGTTGTAACAAACAACATTATCAACGTTGCTTTAATAACTGCTGTTACCGACCTTGACGAGGTCTTGGTTATAGGCTACGGAACTCAAAAGAAGACAGATAAGACCGGTGCTATTACACACATCACATCGGAAGAACTAAACAAAGGTCTTCTTACCGATCCTATTCAAGCAATGCAAGGTAAGGCAGCCGGAGTTTTAATTACCAAAAAAGGTGGCGACCCCAATGCCGGATTTGCTGTAAAAATTAGGGGCTCTGCCGGATTCGACTCCAACACGTCTCCACTGTACGTAATAGACGGAGTTCCCAATGCCGACCCTACAGCCATAGCCCCGGGCGATATTGAAACTTATAACGTACTGAAAGATGCTGCTTCTACAGCTATCTACGGTTCGCAAGGAGCAAACGGAGTTATTATTATCACAACCAAAAAAGGTTCGGCAAAAAAAGGCGCTACAGTTACAGGTTTTAGTTCGCAATTGTCATTCGACAAAGTCGCTAAAAAATTAGACGTACTCTCAGCTTCCGAAATCAGAGATTTTGCAAACCAAAAATTACAAAACAGCCTTGCTGAACACCCAAACTGGACTGTTGACAGCATATTCACCGACGGCGGTGCTAACACCGATTGGCAGGACGAAATATACCGAATAGGTATTACAACAAACAACAACCTTAATTTTAGCGGTGGTAGCGAAAATAGTTCTTACTATGCATCGGTTACACACGCCAATTGGCAAGGTGTTATGAAAGGAACCGAAAAAGAAAGAACAACAGCCAAACTAAACATTAATCATAAAGCACTTAACGATAGGCTTAATTTGTCGGGTAATATAATGACATCGTTCGAGAATAACGACTACGAAAATTACGACGGATACGATAAAGACGATATTATTTATCAGGCTATTTCGCACAACCCAACCGACCCCGTTTATAACCCCGACGGCACTTACAACAAAACTCAAAGAGAGTTTAACTACGAAAATCCGCTTGCTGTTATAGACATGATTACCAACGTTAGAGACCTGAAAAGCTATTTGGGTAATATCAGAGCCGATTACGAAATCATCTCCGACCTAACTTTATCGGTTAATGCATCGTATTTACGTAACGACAGCCATTCAAAATATTTCCGTCCCAAAGGCGTTTACGCTTCTGCCGACAATGGTTATGGTCGTCACGGGTACTCCAACAACGAACAAAAAACAATTGAAACAACCTTAACCTACGTTAAAAACGTAGATAAACACAATCTTGACCTTATCGGCGGACATTCGTGGCAAGAAAACAACTACAACGGATTTTGGGCACAAGGTTCAAATTCGCAGTCGCCTTTCATTGGTGCCGAAAATTTATCATCTTTAGCCGATGTTAAATACGGCGATATAGGCTCCTATCGCGGAATGTCGCGCTTAATCGGTATGTTTGTCAGAGCACAATATAACTTTAACTCAACATATTATGCTTCGGCATCACTACGTAGAGACGGTTCAACCAAATTCGGCGAAAACAACAAATGGGGGCTTTTCCCAACATTCGCATTGGGCTGGAACATGCAAAACGAAAACTTCCTTAAAGATGTTTCGTGGTTAGACCAACTTAAATTACGTGCTAGCTACGGTGTTTCCGGAAACCAAGCTATTGGAGAATACAGAAGCAGACTATCGTGGACTCCTAGCGGCTTAGCTATCAATCCCGAAACAGGCGAACAAGTTATTTCTTACCAACCTGCTTGGAACTCTAACCCAAATTTGAAATGGGAAAGAACAGCAGAAGTCAACTTGGGTATTGACTTCGCTATTTTCAATAGCAGAATTAGCGGTAGTATAGAATTGTACTCGAAAAACACTACCGACTTACTTGGTAGATATAGCGTTCCAGTACCACCAAACTTGGCTTCTACAACTTTTGCCAACTCAGGAGCAGTAACCAATAAAGGTATCGAACTATTTGTTCAAGCTTTTGTTATCGACAATAAAAATTTCTCGTGGAAAACAAGTTTAACGGCATCTCACAACAAATCGAAATTCACCGATTTGGGAGAATTTGCAACCGACTCATCGGGTGTTAGACACGAAGGATGGCTTACCGGTAGAGGTATGATTGGAGCTCAATATTACGTTACAGGTATTGCTGTCGGACACGGATTTGGCGAATTTTATCTACCCGAATTTGTATCTATATTAGATGGCAAGCCAGTTTATCGTTCGCTTTCAGGTGGTTACACAACGAATTTGGTCGAAGCAAAAAGATCATTTGTTGGCTCGGCAACTCCTGTTTTAGAAATTGGATGGTCTAACTCGTTTGTATTGTTTAACAATTGGACAGTTGACTTGGCTTTCCGCTCTATGATTGGAAACAAAGTCTTTAACGCTACAAAAATGTTCTTCGACGTACCCGGCAATATGCCTTCAATCAACGGAACACCCGACGCTATTGACTGGTACGAAAAAGGCAGAACCGACCAAAGCGTAATTTTCTCGGATTACTACCTAGAAGACGCTTCTTTCTTACGTTTAGATTACTTAGCTATCGGATACAACTTCAACGTTGATAAAATACATTGGCTAAAAGGTCTAAACGTTAGTATTATGGCTAACAACCTGTTTACTATTACAGGATACTCAGGCATAGACCCCGAAACTTTTGTAGACGGTTTATCATACGGTGTTGACCAATACAACGTGTATCCCAAAACGAGAACAGTTTCAATAGGCTTGAACGCTAAATTTTAATCAACATTTAAAAACTATTTAAGATGAAAAAAATAATAATAATATTAATATTAGCTATCGTTGGTACTACATTTTACTCTTGTACCAAATTAGATGAAATCTATTACGATAAAATTCCGGGTCATTTGTACCCCGAAAATGATGCTCAAATTGCCAATTTAAGTGTTGATGCCTACAAACGACTTCAAATACTTATTGACGACAACGGCTGGTGGTTCTTGGCTCAAGAAATGACCTCCGACGAATTTTGTTGTCCCGTTAGGGGTTCCGACTGGTTCGACGGCGGAAAATGGTTATATCTTCACACTCACCAGTGGACAAACGACATCGACGCAGTTAATACCATGTGGAGCGCTTTCTGGGAAGGTATTACATCGTGTAACCAAATTATTGATATGCTCAATACACTTGAAGACAGCGAAGCAATACATAGGAAAAAAGCTGAAGTTGAAGTTGTAAGGTCATTTTACTATTACCTGCTATTAGACAACTACGGCGACGCTCCTTATCTGACAACTGCCAATTTACCCAGCGATTTCTTACCAACTAAAATAAGTCGTAAGGCTATTTTCGATAGCATAACTACAACCGTAGCCAATAATGTGAAATATCTTAAAGATATTGACAACAAATATATGGCAACCAGATACATGGCTTATGCTTTGTTGGCTAAATTGTACCTCAACGCAGAAGTGTACACAGGCGTACCGCAATGGGAAAAAGCAGGACTATATTGCGATAGCGTTATGGCAGGACCTTATTCGTTAGAAGCTGACTTTTTAGCACCTTTTAAAACAAACAATCAAAATTCTTCGGAAATTATTTTCTCAATACCATTTGATGAAAATACTGCACACGGCTTCCGTCTTCACATGCGTTCATTACACTATCAAAGCAACTTAACATTTGATATGCCTGTTGGACCATGGAACGGCTTATGTGCCGTATATGATTTCTATCAGACTTACGAAGACAATGATGCTCGTAAAAGCGGCTACTTTATGACAGGACAGCAATATACTCACGATGGAAGGATTATTATTGAGAGTATTACCAACGAACCTTTAGTTATAGATCCTTTTGTTCCGGCAATAAATATGCAAGAAGGTAACTTTACTCCAAAACAAATCAGGACAACAGGTGCACGTGTCCTCAAGTATGAAATTAAGTTAGGGGCCAAAGAAAACCTAAGCAACGACTTCCCACTTTTCAGACTTTCTGACATATATCTAATGAAAGCCGAAACTGAAATCAGACTTGGCAGGTCTGGCGACCAATGGATAAACCCAATTCGCAGACGCGCAGGCGTTGCTGAATGGAATGGTGCCACATTGCAACAACTACTTGACGAAAGAGGCAGAGAGCTCTGGGTTGAAGGACACAGAAGACAAGACCAAATCAGATTTGGAAAATGGGAAAATGCTTGGTGGGAAAAACCAGCTACAACTCCCGAAAGAAGAACGTTCCCAATTCCTAAGTGGGCTACCGACTCAAATCCTAACTTATTGTAAATCTTGAAAAGAACTTATATTTGGCACTATTTTTGTGCGAAGTATTAAGACTTTATAAATTAAATATTAAAAAATTATTATTAACTAAAATTAAAAAAATGAGACATTTAAATTTAAAAAAATTAGCTAGTTATTTGGTGATTGCCGTATTGGGCTTATCGTTTGCTTTTACATCTTGTAAAAAAGACAAAGAAGATGAGGACAACAACATAGTACTCGACGGTGTTTATATCAAAGGTGGAGCAACAGCTCTTGAAGATTTTGACGCCAAAGGAATGCTTAAAGTAACTCGCAACGAAGTAAACCAAGAAGACAGAGCAACTCTATTAGAAATATACGTTGCCGTTAAAGCTGGAGACGCAGGCTTTAATATCGTTGAAGTAAAAGGTGATGTTAGAAAAACCTACGGACCTGCTTCCGACTTTGTAATTGTACCCGATGCCGATCGTCATGGCGACGAACCTAAAAACGTTGATCTTTGGAAAGGAAATCTTGTTGAAAACGACAACAAATTTACCGTAAACACCGATGGTTTATACCATGTTGTTATTGACACTGAATTGAACAAAGTTGTTATGTGTAAAGTTGAATGGGGCGTTATTGGTGCTGCAACTCCTAACGGATGGAATGGAAGTACTCCAATGCCTATGAAAGCATTTGACCTTAACAACATAGTTTTTGAAGCTACCGATCTTAACCTTTCAAAATCTGAGTTTAAATATCGTTACTCAGATGGTTGGAAAATATTCTTAGATACGGAATTAGAAATTGGTGAAGGCATAAAAGGAGTTAGCGTTAATACCAACTTTGGTGGTGCTGTTGATGCTTTAATTCCTGGTGGTCCTAACATTAACAATGAAGTTTCAGGTGTATATACCGCAACCTTGGAATGGAAACTTGGAGAAAAGTACATTGCTACTTTAACAAAAACCGGTGATATTCCTATGGTTGATTACTCAAATTATGAAATAGGTATTATTGGCAGTTGCTACAACAAAGCAGACGGAACTCAAGCAGCTTGGGACGAAAACTTCGGAACTCACCTACCTGTAGTTGATGGAAATGTTTACACATGGACATATAATATTCCAATTATTCCGGGTGAATTCAAATTCCGTCAAGGAAATGACTGGTCGGCTATGAGCTTAGGCTACAACGACCTTACATGGGAAGGTCCAGCAGCTGGCGACTTCTCAGACAACGGTGGTAACATTAAAATTGATGTAGAAGGAAATTACACTTTAGTTCTTGTTATTGACGCAGCTACTGAAACATTCACAGTTAAAGCTACTAAAAACTAAGACCGTAATTTAAAAACCAATCTTATGGGCTGTCTGATAACTAAAGACAGCCCATTTTTTTATCTCTTTTTTAAGCTCGTTTGTTAAACGCAATAACTGCTCTGCAAAAATTTGCTTAACTTTGAGATATCGGTTTTTTGAATTATTAATATCACGTTTATAAAAAAAGAGTACTTTTATAATGTTTTTAAATTCAAATGAGACATGGATTACACATCAAGATTAGAGTTTTTATGGAAAAACATTTATCCCAATAGCGATATTACACTGTTACACAACTTTTTAAAATCTATAGAGATATATAAAAACAACAAAAGCGTTAAAAGTAATAAGGCAGATTGGTATAAAGATGCAGTAATTTACTCGTTGTATGTAGATAGGTTTAACAATGATTTTTCCGGTTTGGAAAACAAATTGGATTATCTGCAAGATTTAGGAGTAAACTGCTTATGGCTTTTGCCGATTTTAGAATCTCCTATGAGAGATGCCGGATTTGATATTTCCGACCATTACTCTGTCAGAGACAGCTTGTTTGCAAACAAAAATACTGAGACCAACATACAATTTAAACAATTTGTAAATCAGGCTCACAAGAGAGGAATAAATATTATTTTCGATTTTGCAATCAACCATACTTCCGACCAACATCCATGGTTTTTAGAAGCTAAGAAATGTAAAAACAATCCTTATAGGAATTATTATATTTGGGCTGACGATGATAAAGGCTATGCTGATGCTCGTATTATTTTTAAAGGTATTGAAGACTCAAATTGGCAAAAATGCGACGACCAATATTATTTTCATCGTTTTTTTAATTTTCAGCCCGATCTAAACTACAAAAATCCCGAAGTTCTCTTTTCCATGTGCAGAGCCATGCTTTATTGGCAAAATATTGGCATCGACGGTTTTAGAGCCGATGCTATCCCCTACTTATGGAAAGAAGAAGGCACAGATTGCGAAAATCTGCCACAAACACATAAAGTAGTAAAATTTTTCAGAGCTGTATTAGATTTTGTTTCGCCCGGAACTCTACTACTAGCTGAAGCTTGCCAACAGCCTAACAAAGTTGTTGAATATTTTGGCGATGGAGATGAATGCCATGCTGCATACCACTTCCCGCTTATGCCACGTATGTTTAAGGCTATAGCACAACAAGACGGCAATCCGATTATAGATACATTAGACGAAAAATTTACACCTATTATAAGTCCCGAAGCACAGTGGTTTACTTTTTTGAGATGCCACGACGAGTTGAGCTTAGAATTGGTTTATGTTACCGAAGAAGAACGCAAGTTTATTCACGAGCACTATTGCCACAAGGAATTGTGGGATTTCAGAAACGGCGAAGGAATTTCTGCCAGACTTGCCGACCTTATGCAATACAATGCCGATAAAATACTCTTGGCATATTCAATTATGCTAACACTTACGGGCTCTCCTATTATTTATTATGGAGATGAATTTGCTACTGTGAATGACGAAGACCTGTATTACTCAACAATTGAAAAAACAGGAAAAGACGACACAAGATTTCTAGTAAGGAACTATATAAATTGGAATGATGTTGAAAATGATTTAAAAAACAAGAACTCGCTGCCTTCAAAGGTGTTTTATCCTTTAAAAAACATAATAAACGTCAGAAATAAATACAATGTTTTTGGCAGGGGAACCTTACATTTTGACGAAAATAATAAAGATAAAAACCTTCTGATTTACAAACGTAAATACGAAAATATTTCAATACAAATAATTCACAATTTAAGCGAACAAACCAAAGATATAAGCGACTTTACCGCAAAACACAACTCACAATCCGACTTGTTGGGAAACAAAATAAGCGATAAATTAGCTCCGTACGGTTTTTTGTGGATATTGTGTTAGAAATTGATATGAAAAGAAAATGCAATTGGTGAACGGTGATGAGTGATGAGTGATGAGTGACGGGTGAATGGTGCAAAGACCGCTATCTTAAACCGAAAAACACCCACCACCCACCACTGACCACCGACCACAAATTATTAATAAATAATTTATATGAACAACTACAAATTTAAAGCTGTAATATTCGATTTAGACGGTGTTATCACCCAAACTGCGCAAGTACACAACTCTGCATGGAAAAAAATGTTCGACTCTTTTTTGAAAGAACACGCAAAAAATACAAATACCGAATTTGTCGAGTTTTCCAATCAGGATTATCTGAAATATGTTGATGGAAAGCCCAGATACGAAGGAGTTAAGTCGTTTTTGAAATCTAGAAATATTGATTTGGAAATGGGAACACCTGACGACTCGCCGGAAATTATTAGCATTTGCGGTTTAGGCAACAAAAAGAACGAAATGTTCAATCAGGTGTTGGAACAAGAAGGTGTTAAAACCTATGAAAGCACTGTTGATTTTATGAAAAGATTAACTCAAAGCGGTATCCCTATTGGAGTTGCATCGTCGAGTAAAAATTGTAAAGCCGTATTAAAAGCTGCAAACCTCACTCATTATGTTCTAACAAGAGTCGATGGTGTTGTTTCTGCTGAAATTGGCTTGAATGGAAAACCTGAACCCGATATCTTTTTAAAGGCAGCCGAAAATTTGAATGTTAATCCTAAAGATACAATTGTTGTAGAAGATGCATCGTCAGGCGTTGAAGCCGGCAGAAACGGTGGCTTCGGCTTGGTTATAGGACTTGCCAGAGAAAATAATCATAGTCAGCTTTGGCAGCACGGAGCCGATATGGTTGCCGGCGACATGGCAGAAATTTCCGATGAACGTATTAACCAATGGTTTGAAACAGGAGCAGAAAAAGACAAATGGCAAATATCGTATCACGACTATAATACGAGCAATGAAAAATCGAGAGAAGCCATGCTGACAGTCGGAAACGGCTACATGGGCATTAGAGGATGTATGGTTGAACAAGCTGAAGATAAATTTAATTATCCGGCAACGTATATCGCTGGTTTGTACAATACACTCCCAACTCGCATAGCCGATAGAGATATTTATAACGAAGATTTTGTAAGAATTCCCGACGGATTGAATGTTTTTTTCAAAATAAATGACAATCCGGTTTTCAACTTGCACGACTCAAAAATATTGGAAATCGATAGGACTTTGAAGTTTAAAGAAGGCGTGCTTTACAAAAAAATGCTCGTCGAAACTCCCGAAAATTCAGTTTTGGATATTTCGTCTAAGAAGTTTGCTTCAATGGACAATCCACACCTTGCTGCGATAAGCTACACTATTACTCCTACAAATTCCAAAAACACAATTACATTTATTTCAAAACTTGACGGAAATATTATCAATGCCGGAGTTGAAAGATATAAATCCTTGAACCAAAAGCATCTTAAAGCTGAATTTGTCGATAGTAACGAAGGAAAAAACACTATTTCTATTCAAACCAAAACCACACAATCGGGAATAAGTATAGCACAAACCGTTAAACACAACTTTTTACTCGACGGTAAGCCAATAAATATTCAACCGAAAATTTTGAAGAAAGATGGCGAAATAATTGCAGAATACACTGTTAAGGTTGAGCAAAACTCGCAGATTACTATTCAAAAAATAATGGCTGTTGCAACGTCAAAGCACGACGACCAAAAAGAGCCTATGCAATTTGTCAACAATCTGATTGATACTGTATCATTCAATGAACTTCTGCAACAATCGGTTAACCAATGGGAAAAATTATGGCAAAAACTTGACGTAAAAGTCGTTTACAACAGATTCACTCAAAAACTGCTACGTTTGCATATCTATCACTTGTTATCATCAATGTCGCCACACAATGTAAACTTTGATGCTAGCATTACAGCCAGAGGATTACACGGCGAAGCATACAGAGGTCATATTTTTTGGGACGAAATTTTCATCTTGCCGTTCTATACACTCAAGTTGCCCGAAATCTCAAAAGCTATGCTGTTGTACAGGTACAGAAGATTAGACGCTGCTCGCAAGTACGCCAAACAACACGGCTACAAAGGTGCTATGTTTCCATGGCAAAGCGGCTCCGACGGAACCGAACAAACTCAAATCATACACCTAAATCCGCTAAACGGACAATGGGGAGACGACAATAGTTCGCTTCAAAG
>JAQVEX010000017.1 GCA_028697555.1 Lentimicrobiaceae bacterium
CAAGATAATGGCTAAGCATAACATACTTGGCGAAAAAGGCGAAGATATTGCCGTTGACTATTTGCAGCAGAAAGGATATTTGATTTTATTCAGAAATTGGCGATACAAGCACTACGAAATTGATATTATTGCCACCGACAAAGCCACTTTGGTTATTGTAGAAGTCAAAACCCGCTCAACATCAGCTTTTGGCGAACCGGAGTTTTTTGTAGATTTGAAAAAGCAAAATAGACTTATAGAAGCAACCGAAGCTTTTATTGAACAAACAAACTATCACGGCGAAACCCGCTTCGATGTTGTAGCAATTACGCTAAACAAGGGCTCAAAACCAACTATAAATCATATAATAGATGCGTTTATTCCGTTGGGGTGATGGGTGATGGGTGATGAGTGATGGGTGATGAGTATTTTAACTCATAACTCATAACTCATAACTCCTAAATTCTAACTTCTAACCCACCGACCACCCATCACCGACCACCATTCACCGCAATTTAATTGCTAAATTCGTAGGAAAAATTCAGTAATTTTGTCAAATAGAATATGAACGACAAAGAACTAATACAAAAAGTAGTTTCAGGCGATATGCAGGCTTTTAAACTATTGGTAGAGAGGCATCAAGAAATGGTGTTTCGCGTTGCTATTGGTTTTGTTCATTCAAAGGAGGATGCCGAAGATTTAACGCAGGACATTTTTATTAAAGTGTACGATTCGTTAAAAACTTTCAGG
Organism: Lentimicrobiaceae bacterium; assembly: GCA_028697555.1. Taxonomy (NCBI): domain Bacteria; kingdom Pseudomonadati; phylum Bacteroidota; class Bacteroidia; order Bacteroidales; family Lentimicrobiaceae; species Lentimicrobiaceae bacterium. Next base: position 730 of record JAQVEX010000017.1, read on the forward strand.
CAAGATTCCGAATTTTCTACTTGGTTATACCGAATAACCGTAAATTACAGTATAAACCACATCAGAAAAAATAAGAAAAACTCTCTATTGGATTCGTTGGAAACTATATTTAACAAAGTTTCGCCCGACAAAACACCGATTGAAGAAGTTGAGGAAAAAGAAAGAGATTTGAGAATAAAAAATGCAATAGACAAACTGAATCCGAGGCAGCGTACGGCATTTGTATTGAGTAATTATGAGGAACTTTCGCAAAAAGAAATAGCAACAATTATGAAAACATCCGAAGGTGCTGTTGAGCAGTTATTGCAACGAGCTAAAGCTAAATTGAGAGAAATTTTAACACCAAACGTAGGAAAATAAATATATTATTGTCTAATACATTAAACAGCAAATATAAAATGAAAGTAGATAAATACATAAACGATTTTATAGATAGGCAAAAAGATATTAAGCCTAATCCTTTTCTATCTACTAGGATAATGGCAAAAATTGAAGATAGCACATCAGCGCAACCTGTTTTTAAAAAAGCAGGCTTTTGGCAAGCGGCGGCTGTTGCCGTTAGTATAATTTCTGTCGTGATTTCGGGAGTTTTTATCGGAAACACCCTTAGTGTCGACACTCAGTACAGCAATGTTATAAACATAAATGACAGACAAATAGAAAACTTAAACCTATATCAATTCAGCGAAAATGAATAAGAAGATATTTTTTTGGACAATAGGGCTTTTAGTAATACTGAATCTGAGTGTATTGTTTACAGTTATTTACAAGAAAAATAACGCAAAGCAAGAGGAGGTTAGTATTGTTTTGAGCGAAGGTGTGCAAAATCCCTTGAACGGACGTTATTTCAGACAGTCGCTAAATTTCAGCGACGAGCAAATGGAAGCTTTTCGCGAGGCAAACTACGAATTTCAGCCTAAAGCAAGACAATTGATATGCGAAATGGATACGCTAAAAGCACGACTTTTTGACGAACTTAACAAACCCAAACCCGATTCGTTACTTACTATTCAAATTACCGAACACATTGGTAAGCATCATGCCGAGCTTAAGCAAATAACCAACACGTTTTATTTGAAGCTTAAAGCTGTTTGCACTCCCCAGCAGGCTGAGAGGTTGCAAAGCACGTTTAAGGTATTATACTACGACCAAACAATTGACTGCGAGAATGACCGTTGCAATGACAACAGAAGAAACCAAGGACGCGGATATCGTTATCAGAATAGAATAAATAATTAATTAAATAACTAATAAAACTAATAAACTATGAAAACAAGAATTTTAATTATTACAGTACTGTTATTTGCTTTTTACGGAGCAACAACAGCACAAGTTAAAAGCGAAACCGAAACCAACACAACTCAAACTGTAAAAGAGCGTCCCAATTTTGTGGATAAAGACAACAACGGCGTTTGCGATAATTTTGAGAAAGGCATGCCTAGAAATCCTAATGCTAATGGCAAGGTAGCTCTTAAAGATGGTAGCGGTAGAAAAACCGGAAAAGGAATGAAAATGAGAATGCGTAGAAATGCCAATGTAAAAAGAGATTTTGTCGATGAGAATAACAATGGTGTTTGCGATAACTTTGAAAAAGGAACACCAAGAAATCCGAAAGCAACGGGCAAGAAAGACGTTAGAAATTACAGAAATAGGAATAAATAGTGATTGGTGGTTGGTGATCGGTGATGGGTGATGAGTGGTGAGTGTTGCGGGTTACGGGTTGCGTGTTGCGTGTTGCGTGTTGCGTGTTGCGGGGTACGAGGCAATTATCAATTAACCCCGAAGTTTCGGGGTACATCGTTAATTGACACACTCATCACTCACCACCGCCAGTGGCTAAATTAAGTACAAAAAGGTGCGTAGCACCGTACAATTTATAGCATAAATTATAAATATTAGCCAAAGGTGCGTAGCACCGCACCATAATTTGTAAAGTGTGCCAGCAAACTCGTAACTCGAAACTCATTTGCTGGCGCGCTTTTGTAAAGCGTGTCAGTAAGCCGACTCCTAACTCAGAACTCCAGACTCAGAACTAGCCAACAGCTATATTGTTAAATAAACCATAAATTTTTCGTTTGTTTACCGCAATGTTGATAATGTTCTTACATTTGCACAAAAAATAAACAAACGTAGCCAATGCAAACATCTTTTATTGACATATTGATTAACGCAGTATTGGCAATAATAATGTTTGGTATTGGTCTTTCGCTTAAGGCTTCCAACTTTGTTAGTATTGCTAGAAAGCCCAAAGTTTTTTTGATAGGCATGACAATGAAGATGGTATTCTTACCCATGTTGGCATTTGCCTTATGCTTACTAACAAACTTATCTCCCGAAATAAAAGTCGGAATTGTTGTATTGTCGGTATGTCCGGGTGGTACAACTTCAAATCTGATAACGTACCTAATGGACGGAAACACCGAGCTTTCTATTGCACTAACAACGGTAAACAGTTTTTTAGCAATGATAACCATTCCGCTCATTGTAAACCTCACTCTCTTGTTCTTTTTGGGCAGTCAAACATCGCTACATTTACCACTTGCAAAAACGACTCTGCAAATATTTTACATAATAATTATTCCGGCAGGAACAGGAGTAATATTAAACAATAAATTTCCCGAATTTACATCAAAATTAAATAAGCAATATCATTTACGAACTTTACCACAAATTAAGTTTAACATACTAAAATTGATAACCACCATACTTTTAGCTGTTGTCTTTTTTATAAAGATATTTGCTAACGAAAGCTCGGGTGGAGCGGGCTTGGTAGCCAACGACTTTAAAACTATACTTCCGGTATTGATAGTCTTTAATATTGTAGGCTTGTTTGCAGGATATTTTTCCATACTTCCGTTTGGTTCAAAAAAAGATGCTATGACCGTGGGTATAGAAGTCGGGCTGATAAACACCACGCTTGCCTTTCTGATAGCAGGCACATTTTTGCAGAATGCGGAAATGCAGAAACCTGCTTTAATATACGCGTTTTTCTCGTTTTGGACTTCGCTTTTGTTTGCTTACGTGGTAAGACGTATGGCAAAAATAAGCAGCAATAAATCTTAAAATTAATTATTAATAAAACACTGCCAACCAAATGGCTTCAGGCTCTTTTGATGTACGAGCGACGCGGTGTTTCACCTCCTTTTCGATATTGATATAATCGCCGGCTTTTAAATCCACAATATTTCTGTCCGCAAATTCAATTTTAGCCTCACCCTGAAGTAAAAACACAAGTTCGTTTTCTTCCTGACAATACCAAAATCCGTTTTTGCTTGTGTGTCCGCTCGAAATAATTCGCTCTACTCGCAGCGATTTGGTTTTCAATATGTTTTCAACAAATTCGTCTTTCTTATCCCATATAGGCAAAGTGTATAAGTTTTCGGGTTTCATAAGTCTAATTTTTAGGTTCAATTCAATAATATTATCAGTCTATATTTTTTTCTTCTGCCAATTTACAAATTTCAAATACAATACAGCCCCGACTCCAAGCAGTAAAGCATATACAACTTCTGCTAACCATACAATATGAATTTCGGCAGCAATAACCTGACTGCTCACGTATATATATAGCAAATAAAATACCAAGACCACTAACTCAATGATCAAAGCCGAAGTTGTGTTTCCCGTACCCGAAACAGCATCGAAAAAGATGTACGAACCACACGCCAGAACAGTTGCTGCACACACTACATAAATCGTAGAAACAGATGCTTGCACAAGCATTGTGTCGTTGGTATAAATTGAGGCGATAACTTGCGGCAAGAAAATGCAAAGCAAAATCATTGGCAATGCAGTTAGCATACTAAGTTTTAAGGTTTTAAACAAAGTTGGCTTAATATCCGAATATCTGTTTTCTCCAATTAGTCGGCTTGTAAGCGTGTTGGCAGTCGCACTGTAAGCAAAAACAGGTATCAGTAGCAGCATATTAACACTACGTACAATGCTAGAAATAGCAATAGGAAGTTCGCCCATGCTCTCTATCATAACGAAAAACGCAAACCAAGTTCCGAAAGAAAACAACCGTTGCAGCATGGTAGGAAACGAAACCCTTAATATGGATTTCATCAGCTTGCTTTTTAAAGCCTTAAACCTGTACATGGCATATTCTTTTACAGGCAATTTTATCAAGGTATAAATAGTAAAGAAAATAAGTGCCGATGCTTCTGCACAAACCGAAGCTATAGCTGCACCGGATATGCCCATTTTTGGGAAGCCAAAATTGCCGAATATCAAAACGTAATCTAAAAAGATATTTACGACTGCCATTGTAAGCGTTGTAAATGTAATGATTTTAGTGTTCGATAAGCCAACATACAAAGCTCTGTACAAAAAGTTAAAGCAAACTATCAAAATGCCGTAGTGCCTATATTTCATAAAGTCCATTGCCAAATGGTATATAGGATCCGATTTAATTATCGTATCCAATAAACTTACAGTAGAAAAACGTAGCAGTAAAAATAAAACCGTGGCAAGCATTGAGACAAAAAGCAAACCGTGGTCGAAAACTACACCAATTTCGCCGTATCTCTTCTCACCGAATCTTCTTGAAATAATAATCTGAACACCGACGGCAAAACCCCAAGCCAAGGTTGTGAAAACGTAGTAATAAATTCCGGCAATCATTGAAGCGCCAAGCTCCAACATACCAACGTGTCCTAAAAAAGACGTGTTAATCAAGGTTATCAGCGTTTGAGCCAAATTCCCGAAAATAATGGGGTAGGCTATACGCCATATTTCTTTATTTGTTACTTGTGGCATAAAATTAAAATGCAAAAGTAAAATTTATTCTAATTGTTTTTATCGGTTGCAAAGCCGATTTTGTATGATTTATTAAGATGATAAAACCGCGATGAATTTAAGATTAACAAAATCAAAACGGTACAATTTATAGCCACGTCATATTATTAAAATATTAATTTTGGGAATTATTTGTGTAACACGACTAATTTGTAACATCTAAAAATTATGCTAACTGTAATAGTTTCGTACTATAAAGCGATAGACAACCTTAAATTAATACTAAAAGCACTTAATTTGCAAAGCTGTAAAGACTTTGAAGTTATAATTTCGGAAGACGATTTCAACGAAGAAACTATCAATTTTATATCGCAAAATAGGAGCAATTGCAATTTTCCTATTGTCCATGTTTATCAAGATTTTGACAAAGGTTTTAGGAAAAACGAAATGCTGAATAAATCGGTAATAAAGGCTAAAAACGAAAAAATTGCTTTTATAGACGGCGATTGCATTCCGCACAAACATTTTGTAAAAAGTTATATCAAGCATATTGAACCCAACTCTATTTGCGAAGGTAGAGCCGTAATGTTAGACGAAAAAACCACAAAATACACTTTGGAAAATCAGACCTTAAAACGACTCAATTTTAAAAGTCTTATGTGCACGAGTTCTAAAGCCGTAAAGGAAGGAATATATTTCCCGTGCTTTCCCCTTACAATTGCCAAAGGCGGACGCGGAATTGTCGGTAGAAATTGGGGTGTTACCAAAAGCTCGTTGCTCGCAGTAAACGGTTTCGATATGGATTATGTTCATGCCGGCGTAGGCGAAGACGTTGATATTGAGTGGCGATTGAAAAAGAACGGTGCAAAGACAATATCGGTGAAGAACAAGGCAATTGTTTATCATCTGTTTCATAAAAAAGTATATTCCGAAGATAATGTCGCCAACAACTACAAACTTATGGCTCAAAAGCAAGAAAGCAATAAAATATTTTGTGTCAACGGAATAAATAAGGTAGATTTTGAAGAAAAACAACGAAAAAATACCTAATTGTAGTGATATTAAAATTTTTGAGTAGTTAGTATCTTTGCTGACTTAAAATTAGCAGTAAAAAGACAAATTATGGCTCATCATCACGAACATCATTCCCAAATTCTCGGGACAGGTCATCACCAGCACAAGGAAATGAGTAGCGCCAAGCTATTGTGGGTAACTGTATTAAACTTTTCCATTACAGTTGTGCAGGTTATTGGCGGATTAATTTCCAATAGCTTGTCATTACTTTCCGATGCTTTGCATAATTTGGGAGATACTTCGGCAATTTTTATAGCTTTTTTAGCTGGAAAACGAAGCCAGAAGTCAGCAGACGAAAAAAACACCTTCGGATACAAACGTGTTGAAATATTGGCGGCTCTTTTCAATGCCGTTGTGCTAATCGTTATTTGTGTTTTCCTGTTTTTCGAAGCGTATAAGCGTCTTATCAATCCTGAGCCTATAAAAGGAGCTATAATGCTTATAGTTGCTACGTTCGGACTTTTAGCAAATGTGATTTCAGTATTGGTTCTTCAAAAAGATAAAAACCACAACTTGAATGTCAAAGCTGCGTATCTTCACCTTATGGGCGATACGCTCTCGTCGGTAGCAGTAATAATAGGCGGAATTGCAATTTGGTTGTGGAATATAACATGGATTGACCCGTTGATTACCGTTTTGGTTGGTGTTTATATAATTTATCACACATGGGGAGTTGTAAAAGAAACGATAGATATTTTAATGCAGGCAACTCCGCACAACATAAATATTGCCGAAATAAAAAAAGCGGTAGAAAGTATTGATGATGTCGAAGATATTCATCATGTTCATGTTTGGAAACTCAACGATGAACAAATACACCTTGAAGCGCATATCAATCTGAAAAACAATGTAGATATGGTTAGCATGATGAAAATTAAGCAAGAAATTGAAGAAATTATACGAGACAATTTCGGCATAAATCATATTACCTTACAAATTGGTTACAATTGTTGCATAAACGGAGAAATATCACATTAAGAACTAAAAAATTGCATAATATTTTAAAAATATAAAGTATGAAACAAAAATTTAAACTTAAAATTTCAGTACTATCAATCGCTCTATTATTCTGTTCAGTAAGAGTATTGGCACAACATGTTGAACACGGAGGCAAGCATGTCGATGATATTGCAAATGAAGAACATCACCACGACCATGACCACTCGTCGCCAATACACTCACACGACGATTTTAACAAGTATTTTCTTGCGGTTCACGGCATTACGCTTTTTAATGCAACCAATGTTTTAAACGACCGCTTTGAAAACCCTGATGGAGCAACTAAGCAATGGAATGCAACAGCATCGCTACCTTTGTTTGCTACGGCTTTCGGTTTCGGCATTACCGATAAAACCAAAATTTTTGCAAAAATTGAGTTCGAACATGGTGGAATTGGTGGACATCAGCATGCTGGCGAACACGGACACGAAGCTCACGTTGGATTGGAAAAGAGCGGAGCTGTTGTACTTGAACGAGTTTATTTGTTGCATAAATTTTCAGAGAATTTTAATCTCAGAGTTGGAAAATTGGCTATGCCAATAGGACAAATGTATTTGGCTCACGAGCCGATTACGTACAGAGCAACATTACAAGGCAGAGCCGACGGAAATATTATACCACACGAATGGCAAGAAATAGGTTTTTCGTTGTTCGGAGATATCACGCCGGCGTGGAGTTACCAATTATATTGCGTTACAGGACTTGATGCCGATTATTTCTCGCAAGAAAACTTTGTTTCGGAAGGAAAACAATCTCGATTTGAAAGAAATTTTTATAGCACGCCTGCATTTGTTGGCAGAATCGATTATAAAGGAATTGATAATTTGAATATAGGTCTGACCGGCTACTACGGAAACACCGATTTAAATTCGCAAGACCAAACCCAAGCACGCAGAAATATCAGTGTTACCCTTGCCGAGCTTAGTGTTGTGTATAAAACCAATAAATTACACGCCGTTAGCAACGTTATTTTAGGAAATGCTACAAACACCGAAAAATTAGACGCACCTATTGCTCAACAAGCTATGGCTGCAACTGTTGAATTGGGTTACAATCTAAATAGTAAAAATCCGATCAATGGTTTATGGCTTTTCGGACGAGTTGATTACAGCAATCCAATATATAAAATGCCAAACGGTATAGTCGGCGATGTTTGTGCCAAAGAAACATCAATTACAGGCGGTATCAATTACTTTTTAAACTCTTCGGTAGCTATAAAAGCCGAATATTTTCATCGCTTAGTAGGAAACGAAAACATCAACAACGAGCAAGGCGTTTCTGTGGGAGCTGTGTTTAGTTTTGTACCGGTGAATAAGTGATTGGTGGTAAGTGGTGAGTGAATGGTGCGAGGCAATTAACAATTAGTAATGTACAATTAACAATTTTTGGTTATTGATTATTGGCTAGACTTAGCCAAAAGCTAAGAGCCAACGGCTAATAGCTAATGGCTCAGAGTTAAAATCTTAATGCCTCTTAATGCCTTAATGGTTCAAATAAGAAAAAACACAAAAACGTGTAAACAAGGAGGTTAAGTGGTAGTATATTGTTCTTGAAAATAAAAATAAAATCAAGGAAGGTTTGCTAATTTATAAAATAATATTACCTTTATCAAAACATTAAAAAACACGCAATTATGAAAAAATTACTTGTTGTATTATTAATACAAATATTAGCAATCAACGCTACAAAAGCGTACATTTATTGGGAAATGATATCTTTTCCCGATACACTGTTTGCCGAAGATATTCTCATAAACGACAAAGGATATTATTTTGTTATAGGGCATTCGCATGATGATCGCAACCCCAAATACAATGGCATTTATCTATCTACCGACAAAGGCGCAACCTGGGAATATGTTTTGCAAACTAATTTAAGCCGAATTCATTCAATATCTATTAACGATAAGCAAGAGGTTTTTGCAGCAATGGAACATTATCCGTACTTCTGGAAGTCTGATACGTCTGGAAGGCATTGGGAGCAGTTAATTATTCTCAATGACTCTACAAGAAATAGTTTTTCCACTTATATTGATTGCTTGGGTGGTGATTCTTTACTTATAGGCATTGGTTTTGACGAAGATGTTGCATTACTAAAAGCCCGAAAAGATGATTATAGTATTGACTATATTGCTGATACTCTATTACATTTTAAAGAAGGTGTCGATCCATGGATTACCAAAATACAATGTGTTGTTTCGGATGTTACTCATAACACAATGTTTTTTTCTTACGGAAGTATGCTCTATAGTAGTTTATACCAGAGCAGAGATAATGGTTTGACATGGACGGAAATTGAAATAGAAAATTCACGTGTTGGCGATGTTGCAATAAACTCACAAGGAGACGCTTTTATTGGTCTTTACAAAACTTTTCATCCGAATTTACCATTTGGCTTATATGCCTTGTATAAAGATGTAGATACCCTAACATTTTGCGGACCTGAAACAAGCGCAAATAGAATTGTAATTGATACAAATGATAATATAATTTTCTCTACTTACAGATTACCGAATTTATTATTTTATTCATTGGATAATGGTTATACAACCGATACCCTTTGTGAGTTGTTTCAAAATGTAGGGAAATTTCGACGAGATAAAGATAATAATCTATTTATTGTTGACCTTATATTCTACGGCATATTACACAAGACTGCTTCCCCAATAGTGTTTTCAGAACTTAGCAACGATAAGCTATCAAAATTGAACATACACCCCAATCCTGCCGTACATAACATTAATGTTGAAATACCCCAAAACATGATTTTACCTAAATTAGAGTTGACATTAATGGATATACACGGTAAAATAATTATCAAGCGCAAAATAGCTGCTCATAATGGCTTTGCAAATATTGATGTATCTGACTTGGTAAGCGGAACATATACGCTTATTGTTTCAGATAATATAAAATTGTACGAATCGAAATTTATTAAGTTGTAAATTAAATTCAGCATGAGCAAGGAGTTACGTGTCGTGTGATACGGCTATAAGCTAGGTTTAGCTAACGGCTAACAGCCAACAGCCAACAGCCAACAGCTACTTTGTAAGCTTATGAAAAATATCTTCCAACTTATCGGTTTCGTAATTCAACGATTGAATTAGTATTCCTTTCTTCACAGCAAAGCTATTAATATCTTTTCTGATATCGATATTATCTTTGGAAGTAATTTTAAAGGTTTTGTCGGCAATTTCAAATATGTTGTCAATGTTTGGTATGTTCATCAGCTCATCTTTAAGAACTTTTTCCGAAAACTCAACGACAAGAGTTTTTGTTTGCTGAACTCCGCCAACTTCGTCAATTTTTTTATCGGCAACAATATTTCCGTTGTTGATGATAATAAACCTACTACACACAGCTTCAATCTCCTGCATAATATGCGACGACAACATAACCGTCTTTTCTTTTCCTATCTCGCTTATCAGTCTGCGAATTTCAATAAGTTGGTTAGGATCCAATCCTGATGTGGGCTCATCCAAAATCAGCACTTCGGGGTCGTGCATCAACGCTTGTGCAAGTCCAACCCTTTGTCGGAAACCCTTAGAAAGCATACCGATTTTCTTTCTGATTTCGGGAGACAATCCGGTTATTTCTATAATATTTTCAATGGTTTGTTTTTTGTTTTTAATTTTATGCACATTTGCGATAAATTCCAAGTACTCTCTAATGTACATATCGTGGTATAGGGGATTGGTTTCGGGTAGATAACCGATAATAGATTTAATCTTATCGCTGTCTTCGTAAATATTGTTTCCGCATACAAAAGCTTCGCCGGAAGTAGGAGGTATATAGCAAGTTAAAATCTTCATCAACGTTGACTTGCCGGCCCCATTCGGACCCAAAAGACCAACTATTTCGCCTTTTTCTATATTTATTGATACATTATTGAGAACAGTCTGTTCGCCGTACTTTTTTGTAATATTTTTCGTTACTATCGACATAATTTGCACAAATTAAAATGCAAACTTACAAAAAAAACATTAAGCCAAATTGTTAAACTTTGTTGATGAGTTTATAAGCCACGTTGATATTGATTTCTAAGCAATTAAAAACAAAATCATATTTTACAGATGTTTGATTTTTGTTTTCGTTGTTTTTGTATTTTAGCAAACTGCAAATAGCAATTATAAAGAGTTATTATAATTTCATTTCTTAACTGTGGGTGCAATAAAAAAACTACTCGGACAAACAGCAATATATGGGCTAAGCTCTATAGTTGCACGTGTAATCAACTTTTTTTTCGTTCCTTTATACTCGCGTGTACTACCCACTGGTAACTACGGTTATGCAACTGAAATATTGTCTTACATAGCCCTATTACAAGTTGTTTTGGTAATGGGCATGGAAACCGGTTTTTTCAGGTTTGCCAATAATCATAAAGACCAATCGCAGAAAATATTTTCAACAGCTTTTATTTCTTTGTTTTTTTCGGCGACTTCGTTTTTGCTCATAGTATTGCTTTTGTTAAATCCCATAAGCGGTTTTACAGGTTATCCTAAGGCGTACGTGGTTTTAGCAGCCGGTATTTTAGCAATGGATACAATTACGGCATTGCTGTTTGCCGAACTCCGATATTTGGAAAAAGCGTGGAAGTTTGCAATTTTTAAAAGCATAAAAATAATATTTGAAGTAGCAAGCAATTTAGTGCTGTTCTTCATGCTGCCAAAGTATTTCGTTTCTCACCCGAATTCAATTTTATTAAAAATAATTCCACCCGTACCCGACTACGGTTATATTTTGTTGGCAATATTTTCGTCCTGCGTTGTGGCGGTAATATTGTTTATACCGAGAATATTAAAAATCAAATTTATTTTTTCTCGTACAATGTTCGTGAGGTTGGCAAAATACTCAATCCCGTTGATGTTGGCAGGATTGCCTGGCGTGGCAAACGATTTTATAAGCCGAATATTCTTCCGATTTTTTGCACCTACTCATATTCCTTGGCAGGAACAACTTGGTATTTTCGGAGCTAACTTAAAATTAGCCGTTATTATGGTGTTGTTTCAACAAATGTTTAAATACGCTGCCGAACCCTTTTATTTTTCGTACGGAGAAAACACAAAAAACCGCACCATTTACGCCGATGTTATGAAGTACTACGTGATTTTTTGCTTGCTGATATTTTTAGTAGTAGCAATGTTTGCAGATGTATTCGTGCTGTTTTTGGGCAGAAACTACCGAAGCGGAGTCGATATCCTGCCTATCATGCTTATTGCAAATATGTTTATCGGAGTTATTTTCAATCTTTCTATGTGGTACAAACTTACCGACAGAACAAAATATGCACTCAATATTACCGTTATAGGATTGATAGTTAATGTGATTTTTAATATAATATTTATGCCTAAATACGGTTACATGGCAGCAGCTTGGGGATTTTTGGTCAGTTACCTTAGCATGACTGTGTACAGCTATGCTCTCGGACAAAAATATTTTAAAATACCCTACGATGTAAAAACAATTACAATATATATAGTTTTTGCAGTTTTGTTGTATCTTGTAAGTACTTTGTTTGCCGATTACAGAGCAATATTGCGGTACGGTATAAATATTGTACTTATTGCTGCGTATGTTATTGTTGTTATGTACAAAGAAAAAATCACCTTTAAGCAAATACTTAGTGTAATTAAAATATCAAAAAAATAGCATTTATGAGAATTAAAATAGTAAATCATTCGCCATTTCCCGAGCCGCAGTACGCAACCGAGCTGTCAGCCGGTATGGATTTAAGAGCAAATATAACCAACGAAATTGTACTAAAACCGTTGAAACGAGAGTTAGTGTCAACAGGTTTACATATTGAATTACCTGCGGGAACCGAAGCACAAATCAGACCGAGGAGCGGCTTGGCTGCAAAGTTTGGTGTTACGGTCGCTAACGCTCCAGGAACCATCGACCCCGACTACAGAGGCGAGGTTAAAGTTATTTTGATAAACCTATCGGAAGATGATTTTGTAATTAAACCCGGCGATAGAATTGCTCAAATGGTAATTGCAAAATACGAACATATAAGTTGGGAAAAAGTCGATAAATTAGACGAAACGGAAAGAGGTGAAGGTGGTTTCGGACACACCGGAAATAAATAAGAGATATTACTATGACTAAAATTAAATATTTACTGTGCTGTCTGCTGATCATTGCTATTGCTTCAAACGATGTAATGGCACAAAAAAAACGAGGCAGAGCGCGAAAAAACGATAAAAACAATTCGCAAAACATCGATACTAATGTTACCGATACATTTATCGATGCTATAAGCTTTTACAACAGAGGCGAGAATCATAAAGCGATAGAAAAAATAAACAAATGCTTGGATATCAACAAAAAGCATGCGCCTTCATATTTTTTGCTTTCCAAAATATATTTAAACCTATCCGATGTTACTTCGGCTGAAGCTAATATTAAAAAAGCCATAGAATTATCGCCCGAAAACAAATGGTATAAGGTCTATTTGTTGGAGTTTTATCGCAATAATCAAGACAAAGACGGTTTTTTAGAAGCTGCAAAAAATTTGGTAAAAGAGTTTCCCGACGATGTCGCTTATAAATACGACCTTGCTGCGGCTTACGTTATTAACGGAGATTTTAAAAGAGCAGTCTCATTGTACGACCAAATTGAAGATGCAATAGGCGTAAATGAAGTGCTTTCCAAGCAAAAATACTCTATATATTTGTTGTCAAATCAAATAGACAAGGCAATCAACGAGTTGGAAAAATTAATAGAAGCTCAGCCCGAAAGTGCTGTACGCAATTATTCTATTATTGCAGAAATGCTTATGAGTAAAAAGCAGCCCGACGAAGCCGCTAAATACTATCTTAAAATAACCGAAATTGCTCCCGACGACCCGTATATCCACATTTCCTTAGCCGATTATTACAGGAGCAAAGGCGAAATAGACAAGTTTTTTTCGGAATTGGAAAAAGGTTTTGCAAACAAAAATCTTAAATACGAAACCAAAATAGATGTGCTTTTCTCGTTTGTTAACGACGAAAATGTGATTACAAATAGAGAAGGAGATATTTTAAAATTGGCAGAAACGCTTGTAAGTGTGCATCCTGACGAGTTTCATGCCAATGTTATGTATGCCGATTTTTTGTTTATGGGAAAAGAATATCAGAAAGCTCAAATTCATTACAAAAAAACCATCAGTATTGATAGCGGCAAGTACGTGGTTTGGGAAAATTTGATGCGTGTCGATTTATTACTATCCGATATGGAAGCCTTGCAAAACCATAGCAAGCGTGCTATTGCTCTTTTTCCTATGCATACAATGCCTTATTTGATGGGAGGTATAGCAAGTATAGATACCAAAAATTACGAGCAAGCTATAGATCATCTAAAAAAAGGATTGAATTTTATTATTGATGACGAACAATTAGAAACGCAGTATTATAGAATGTTGGCAGAAGCGTACCATAACACTTCAAATTACGAGCAATCCGACCAATACTTTGAAAAAGCACTCAAAATAAACCCCGACGATTCGCACACGCTGAATAATTATGCTTATTATTTGTCGTTGCGCAACACTCGCTTAGACGAAGCCTTAGAAATGTCGAGAAAATCTTTAGAAATTGATGCTGAAAATTCGGCTAATTTAGATACTTACGGTTGGATTTTATACATGCAAGGAAAATATTCCGAAGCGCTAGAATGGATAAGCAAAGCAGTTGATATTTCTAAAAAAGCTTCCCCCGTTATTTTAGAACATTTGGGAGATGTTTATTACAAACTTAACGACAAAGAAAATGCACTCAAAAATTGGAAGGAAGCACTTGAACTTGAGCCCAACAACGAAGAATTAAATAATAAAATTAACGGAATAGATAAATAATATGAAAAACAAGCTGTTTTTGCTTATTATTCTTCTTGTTTTTGTTGCAAGTTGCTCTGTTAGTAAAAAGACTATTAAAGAGCCTATTGTCGACATCAGTAAAGATATGTTGGTTAGCAAAATTGAGCACAACAAGTTGGATTTCAACCGTTTTAAAGCAAAATTTGAAGCCGACATCAAAATCAATGGTCGAGCTAATTCGGTTTCGGGAAACATAAAACTTGCTAACGACAGTTTAATTTGGGTCTCGGTTAAGCCAATCTTCGGAATAGAACTATACAGGTTTTTGCTAACAGCCGATTCGGCATGGCTTATAGATAGGTTCGATAGGTCATATTATAGTTTCTCAAATAATGAAATTTCTTATCTGACAAGTCTGCCAACCGATATAGAAACATTGCAAAGTCTGTTACTCGGCGATATGGCTGATTTCAACATTACCTACAACTCATTTTCGGTAAAAAATAAAAAATCTTATTTGTTGTACGGAAAAACTACGAATTACAACCAATACGCAAGCAACCTATTAGGCAGCGATTACGATTGCGTTTTTGAGATAGATGCCGATAATTTTAAACCGACATCGCTTAGTATGAGCAATGACGCATCGTCTATAGATATTTATAACTCCGACTTCACTGCAATTGGCAATAAAACATTACCAAAAAAAATATTCATCAAAAGTAAATCCAAAAGCGATGAAGTAATAATCGACATAAAATATAGTAATATTGAATTTAACGATGAAGAAAAAATTTCGTTCATTATTCCTTCATCTTATCAAAAGAAATAAATATTTAATACCTTTGCTTGATTAATGATAATGAACCTAAATAATAACAAATTTTCAGTTGCGACCTTTTGGGTTGCCGTGTTATTATTTACGTTTTTAAGTTCCACACTTCAAGCTCAAAGCAAACAAGATTTGCAAGCGAGGAAGTCGCAATTGGAAAAAGATATTTCCAAGACGAATAAAGAACTTGAAGAGACCAAAAAGAGCAAGTCGGCGAATTTAAAGCAATTGGTATTAATAAAACGAAAGATAAAAAAGCGTGAGGAACTTTTAGAAACCTTAGATACTGAGATAAACTCAATGGAGCGACAAATTGCACATCTCAGCGATACAATATCAAAAATAGATAGGGAACTTAAAGACTTGAAATCGGAGTATTCGAAAATAATTGTATCAACGTATCGCAATAGGAGTGCTTCAAACAGATTGATGTTTGTTTTTGCTTCAAAAAGTTTTAATCAGGCTTTTAAGCGACTTAAGTATTTGGAGGAGTATACAATTTACCGAAAGGAGCAATTAAACGCTATTGTTGCTAGTCAAAATATGTTGGCAAGCAAAAAGATAGAGTTGGAAAACAATCGTTCGTCGAAACTTACTTTAAAGGAAAAAGGTAATGTTGAAAGGATGAAATTGGCTCAAGAGCAGGAGGAAAAAGACCAACAAGCTAAAAAGTTGACCAAAAAAGAGAAGGAGCTTTTAGCCAAATTAGAAAAAAATCAGAAGGCAGTGCGCACTCTTCAAAAATCTATAGAAGCTATTGTAGCTGAAGAAATACGAAGAGCCAATGAAGAAAAAGCTCGTATGGCTGCAGCTGGCAAACCTGTCGATGCGGGTGCAACTAAGCCGGCAACTGCCGGTGTTAGTGCCAATTCAATGTCGATAACAGCCGAAGATATTGCGCTTAGCGGAAGTTTTGCAAGCAATAAAGGTAGGTTGCCTTCGCCACTTGATAGATGTTCAATTCTGATGAACTACGGCGAGCATCCGCACCCCGATTTTCAAGGCATTGTTGTGAAAAATAACGGAATAGACTTTTTATCAGTACCCAACGCCGATGTTAAGGCTGTTTTTGAGGGGACTGTATCTAGCGTTATTTTTATCGCCGACTTAAATTATGTTGTTATTATCAGGCACGGAAATTATTTATCGGTGTACTCAAACCTTAAACAGGCTTACGTTAAAAAAGGCGATAAAGTATCTATACGTCAGACAATCGGCGTTGCGGCAAATGAGGAAAACAACGCCAATAGTAAGTTGCATTTCGAGTTGTGGCACGGAAATAATGTCAATGACCCTGCAACATGGCTCAATATCTGACAATTACAAACGTTATTAACAATGCATTGTGGAATAAATAAATTAAAACAAATAAATTATACTTGTAAAATAATTAATTTTACCCAATCGTTAGTATTATGCTCATTGGTTTCGTAGGGAAACGATTTTATACTTTATGTAAATTACTTTGTAAATCTTGTAAAACTGTTGAAAATAAATGATGAAAATTAAAAGTTATCAATTTGTAGTAATCTTGTTAGTGCTTTTAGGGTGTAGTTTTGTAACACCTGCTCAAAATGTTAGTCCAATTTATCCCGATACATCGGCTAACACCTATTCACAACTGATTTTTCAGGAAGACGACCTAATAATTGCTGCAATGGATAGCTTGTATGCTTCAAAGTTTTTCGAGCAACAAAAGAATAAGTATCAAGTACAAATTGAAAACAAATACGGCTTTTTGCCCGGACAAATTCCGCAATACCACGATTCGATTTATTATTACCGTATGCAAAAGCTGAACAATTCATCACCGATGAATTTGGTTTACAATTCAACAGTAAGGCAGTTTATAGATTTATACACACAAAAGAAAAGAGGAACAACCGCCAGAGTTCTGGGTTTGGCACACTACTATTTTCCCATCTTTGAGCAAATGCTTGACAAATACGACTTGCCTTTGGAGTTAAAATATTTAGCCATAGTTGAGTCGGCTTTAAATCCTGTTGCTAAATCTCGTGCCGGTGCAGGTGGTTTGTGGCAATTTATGTACAATACGGGTAAAATATATGGATTGAAACTTACATCTTTTGTCGACGACAGAAACGACCCGTACAAAGCTACAAAAGCAGCTTGCATGCATTTCATCGATTTGTATAACATATACAACGATTGGGATTTGGTTTTGGCAGCTTACAACTCAGGAGCAGGCAATGTTAATAAGGCAATCAGACGTTCGGGTGGTAAAAAAACTTTTTGGGAAATTAGAGATTATTTGCCACGTGAAACGCGCAACTACGTACCGGCTTTTATTGCAGTCAACTACGCAATGGCGTATTCGCAAGAGCATAACATTTACCCCCAAATGCCAAAATTGATTTATTCCGAAGTAGATACTGTTGTTGTAAATTTCCCTTTGTCCTTCGATTTACTTTCGCAACAGCTTGATATCAGCAATGCAGACCTGCAATTCCTTAATCCAACATATCGAAAGGATTTTATACCGGCATCCGAAAGCACTCCGTACACATTGGTGTTGCCTGTTGGTAAGTTAGGCGATTTTATTACCAATGAAAATAATTTCTTGGCTTGCAGTCAGCAACTTAATTATCAGCAATACGCACAATACAATCAGGTTGAAATGCGTAGTGTTGACGAAAGAATAACTCATAAAGTAAAAAAGGGTGAAAACCTATCGATTATTGCAAATAAATACAAATGCTCGGTATCTAACTTAAAAAAATGGAACAATTTAAGAAGCAATACAATTAGGATAGGTCAGCGTTTGGTAGTGAATCGCCGAGTACAAAGGGAAGTGCCTGTTCCTCCAACGCCGGTACCATCGCAATTTTTAGTTAAAAATGAAGAAGTCGCAACCGAGACAAGTAGCATAAATCAGGAGCTAGCAGAATGTTCTGACAATGCTCAGGAAGTTGACACCACTGATATAAATATTACCGATGAATTTGCATCCGATTCTGAAATTGTTGAAAATACAAATAATGAAAATATTGAGAGTGAAGAGACTGAGGTTGTAGATAATACAGATGCTGAAATTGCTGAGAATTCAGGAACTGAAGTTGTCGTGAATACTGAAACTGAAACTGTGGAAGAAGAAAATGTCAATCAGCAAGTCGTTGAGTATGAGCATATAACTCAAGCGATAGAAGGTAAATTCCATAAAGTTAAAAAAGGAGAAACCTTGAGTCTGATAGCTAAAAAGTATAATATTTCGGTCAGCAACATTAAATATTGGAATTCTTTGAGCAGTAACAAAATATATGTTGGTCAGCGATTACGCGTAAATCCGCTTTCGCAAGTAGCTAAAGTTGCCAAGACTTCAGACGGATCACAAACTAATGACACTAAACTTATTTTTTACAGTGTAAAACCTGGCGATACAATTTGGAGCATAGCTAAGCAATACAGCGGTATTTCAGTCGAAGACATTAAAAACTGGAACGATTTACCCAACTCATCTATACAGGTAGGTCAAAAACTTAAAATAATACTTCCCAATACATAAACCATAAACAAATAATATTATGAAAGGATTTAAAATTATTTTGGCAGTAGTTGTAGCATCATTGCTATTTTCGTGTAAAAGCGATCCCAAGGCAATTTCTTCCAAAGGTAAAGCATACGAAATAGTTGTAGTAGCTGACGTTGATATTTATAAGGATTACTATTACGACGTATTGAACCGCGAACTTAGAGTTGAAATCGCAGGTTTGCCGCAGGCGGAGCCTGAATTTACACTTGTCAATCTCAACGAAACATCTTTCGATAAAATGTCAAAGGCTCATCACAATGTACTCATTATCAAAAAAGATGAAACAGTTGACAAAACTGTTGTAAAAACTCGCGACGATGTGTGGGCATTTCCGCAAAGAGTTATCTATATTACCGTTCCCGACAACGAAAATTTCGACGAGCATTTTACCACTTTTGCTCCTAAAGTTCGTGAATTATTTAGAGAAGGTGAAATTATTCGTTCGCAAAAACTTATTGAAAAAGACCTTAATCCGGCAATCGGAAAGCGCATTGCCGATAGCTTAGGAGTTGCTTTAAAGTTTTCTAACGATTATAGTATTGGAATTTTGAACAAAGAATTTTCGTGGGTAAGAATAGAAACTAGCGCCAGTAGTTTAGGCGTTTTAGTATATGTGCAGCCATATACCGATACTTCGCAGTTGAATTACGGCAAAATACTCGACTATCGTGATGAAATCACAAAACAATATATCCCTGGAGCCATAGACGGATCATATATGATGATTGACCGACACAACATCAAGCCGATACAAAGTCAGTTGTATATCAATAATTATTATGCAATTGAAACCAAAGGTTTGTGGGTAACGTATGGCGACTTCATGGGCGGACCATTTGTGAATTACACGCTGATAGATACTGTTAACAATAGAATTGTCAACATAGACGGATTTGTTTATAACCCGAGTGGCGACAAAAGAAATTATCTCAGAAGTCTTGAAGCAGTAGCAAAAACTGTCAGCTTCACAAAACTTGAACCGAAAAGCGAGTAAACACTCGATTAATGCCAAGCTTTTTACAAAATTGAGTACGAGTAAATATTCTTTGTACAGAAGTTTTCATTACATTTGCATTGTAAAAATATAAATGTGAACGAACATCAACAATACCTAAAAAGATTATTTGCAAATTGGGCTAATCAAGACGTTTGTACCATAAAGCCACTTACAAACGCAGGCTCCGATAGGCTTTATTTTCGCATAACGACAGAAAACGGCTCATACATTGGAGCATACAGTCCTAATCCAAGCGAAACAAAAGCCTTTTTGTCGTTTTCTGAATCGTTTAAAAAAGCAGGATTTCCTGTCCCCGAAATTTATAAAATCGGCGATAATCCCAACTATTATTTGCTCCAAGACTTAGGCGATACTTCGTTGTTGGATTTTCATCTGCAAACTGTAGGAAACAATAATGAACCTTCCGAAGAAACCAAAAAATATTACAAGCAAGCTCTTACTTTACTTGCCGAATTTCAAATTGAAGGAGATAAATACATAGATTACAACTATTGTTATCCCGACAAAGTTTTTGATACTAATTCGATGAAACAAGATTTGTATTACTTTAAGTACTATTTCTTGAAGTACCACAATATTCCTTTCGACGAAAACTTGTTGCATAAGGATTTTAAAACCTTGGTTTCGTTCTTATCGCGGGCGGACAATAATTATTTTATGTATCGCGATTTTCAGGCACGCAACATTATGATTTGCGACTCAAAACTATATTTCATCGATTACCAAGGTGGGAGAAAAGGTCCCTTAGTCTACGACTTGGTTTCTCTTTTGTACCAAGCCAAAGCGTCGCTGCCTGATAGTTTCAGGAATGAGTTAGTGGAACACTACCTAAGCGTTTTATCTGGTAAAATTAACATTGATAAAAATAAGTTTTATTCCGAATACAAACTTTTTGCTTTAATTAGGATTTTGCAAACGCTTGGAGCGTATGGTTACAGGGGATACATACAAAAGAAAACACACTTTATGCAGAGTATTCCTTTGGCTCTTCAAAATCTGAAAAACTACTTACAAAATGAGGACTTTGGCATCAATATTCCTGAGCTTAAAAAGAGTCTTAACTTATTATTAAATCTGCAAAGCGAAATAGGTTCTGCAAATAGTTCCAATAAACTTACTGTCGAAATTAACAGTTTTTCTTTCAAAAAAGGTTTACCACACGACTATTCGGGCAATGGCGGTGGCTACGTTTTCGATTGCAGAGGTTTACCAAATCCGGGCAGGTACGAGGAGTACAAAACGCTTAACGGTTTGGATACAGGGGTTAAGGAGTTTTTTGCCAATTATCCCGAAGTTGAGGAATATTGTCAGCAAATTGTAAAAATAATTGCATGCCACATCGATAATTACAAAGACAGAGGTTTTACTAATTTGCAAGTCAATTTTGGATGCACAGGCGGGCAGCACCGTTCAGTTTATATAGCTCAAAAAATTGCCGATTATTTTAAAGCCGACAGTCAAATAATTGTCAAACTCTCGCATACAGCGCAAAATATTAATAAATAGCCGATTATGAAAGCAATGATTTTTGCTGCAGGTTTGGGTACCCGATTAAAACATCTTACGGAAGATAATCCTAAGGCATTGGTTGCTATCAACGGAAAGCCTTTGTTGGAATGGCAAATCAAGCATCTGCAAAAATTCAATATTTATGATGTTGTTATAAATGTGCATCATTTTGCCGATAAGATTATTGATTTTCTATCGGAAAACAATAATTTCGGAAGCAATATTACAATTTCAAACGAAAGTAAACAGCTTTTGGATACAGGCGGAGGTCTGCTTTTTGCATCACGCTATTTCGATGATTGCGATTTAATTTTAGTTCAAAATGTTGATATAATCTGCGATATCAATTATCACGATTTTATTGAGTATCACAATAGTACCAATAATTTGGTAACTCTTGCCGTAGGCGATAGAAACACTAACCGAAAGTTTATGGTTGATGAAAATAATTACCTTGCCGGATGGACAAATCAAATAACCGATGAAAAAATTTTTATAACCGACAAACTTAATAATAGTCGGCTCTTGGCTTTTTCGGGAATACAAATCATCGACAAAAAGTTTATTAGCATGATAAATCTAAAAGGTAAGTTTTCCATTATTGATGCATATTTGCAACCATTTTTTTATAAAAAAATCGGAATTTACGAGCATAATATCGAAAATTGGTTGGATGTAGGAAAGCCGGAAAACATCGAAACTGCCGACAAATTGATAAATAAAATTTATAAGTAATTGCTTTTATGACCAATTTTTTAAAAAAAGTTGCCGAACATATACTGAAAAATGACGCTGTTTTACAAAATTCAGTTGTTGTATTACCAAACAGACGTGCCATTGTGTATTTGAAGCAATATTTTTCGGAAATGATAGACAAACCAACTTGGTTGCCGCAAATGCTGTCGTTGGAAGACTTTGTCGTTTCGCATTCTAACTACAAAAGTGCCGATAAACTCACGCTTTTGGCTCAGTTGTATTTTTCGTACAGGCAGTCAAACAGCAGTTACACCGCTACTTTTGGCGAGTTTTTGAATTGGGGAAATGTTTTGTTGAACGACTTTGACGAAATCGACCAATATTTAGCCGATGCTGTAAAGCTGTTCAAAACATTGACCGATATTAAAGTCATAGAAGAGCTAAATTTAGATTATGAAAACATCACACCTTTTCAAGAACAATACATAAAATTCTTTTCTTCGTTTGCCGATTGCTATACCGCTTACGTTTCGAATTTGAAAAGCAAAAATATTGGTTATTGGGGTATGATAATACGCAATTTGGTTGAGAATTTGGACGATGAAACTTTTAGCAAATACGATAAAATATACTTTGTAGGGTTTAATGCACTTACTCCTGCCGAAGAAAAACTAATTAAAACCTTGTATAAGCAAAATAAAGCTGAAGTGCTGTTCGATGCCGATAATTACTACATGGACGATGATAACCAAGAAAGCGGCTACTTTTTGCGACAGTATTATAAAAACAAAACTTTCGGCGAATTCAAATGGATTGAGAATAATTTTTCGGAAATAGAGAAAAACGTTGAAGTTTATCTTGTTTCATCAAACACTTCGCTAACTAAGTATGCAGGGCATTTCTTGAACGAGTGGATACAAAAAGGAATAGACGAAAACTCAACCGCTCTTGTTTTACCCGACGAAAATTTGTTGCTGCCTATGCTAAATTCGCTCCCCGATAGCATCAGCAAATTCAATGTTACCATGGGTTATCCTTTTGCAAACACTTCGGTTTACAGCTTTGTGCTAGCGGTAGCAACAGTCTTTTATCAAGCGTATTCTGTGGTTCAACATAAGTCGGAATCCGACGAAAAAGTAAAACCCGAATTTTTGTCAAAACTTGTTACCGATTGGCTCAACAACAATTTGATGAATGTGTTGAGAAACAATGAATCGGATATTGAACCCATTGAAATTAAAGATTTTAAAATAGGCGCGAATTATTTGCAAGAAATTATTTTAAAATACTTCGGCAATCACGACCTTAGCTTCAATGCCGAGCATTTTGCTGAAAATTCTTTGGAAGCTATCAAGTATATTATAAAGCTTTTAGAACTTATTTATACGCAATCGGAGCAGCAAGATAATAATTTGTTTTCGGAAAAGATAATAAAGTCTGACACTAAAGAGTACGCAGCATTTGCAATATTGAAGCTGAACGCTTTGGTTGATATTCTGACTGAAAACAATCTTAATATTGAGTATTCGTCGTTGTTGAATATCATTGATATTCATCTGAGACAAGCCAGCATTCCCTTTGAAGGCGAGCCGTTGCAAGGTGTTCAAATATTGGGAATGCTCGAGACTCGACTCTTAGATTTCGACAATATCATAATGTTATCGCTTAACGAAGGTTCTTTGCCGAAAAACACTCTGAATGATACTTTTATACTTTATTCGTTGCGAAAAGGTTTCAAGTTGCCCGATAAATCGCAGAAAAACTCAATATTTGCTTATCATTTCTACCGACTTTTGCAAAGAGCAAAAAATGTTATAATGTTTTATGTAGAAACTTCGACAGGCGAAATTTCTGCCAAAGAAAAAAGTCGTTTTATTACGCAATTGTTTTACGAACTTCCTTACAAAAACACTAAAATTAATATCGCCGAAAACTTTATAGCCGACCAAGTTAATTACGTAGAGCCAACACTTCGCAGACAAGAAAAAACTAAAGAACTTTTGGAGATTTTATACTCCAAGTTTGAAAGCGGATTGTCGGCTTCGTCTTTAAACACCTACATTGAATGCAGTTTGAAGTTTTGTTATGAATATTTGCTGCGGCTAAAATCAAAATCCGATTCGGATGTTGTTCAGATTGGCTATTCAGAACTCGGCACGATAGTCCACGAAGCTCTAAAAACGATTTACTCACCTTTTGTTGGGAAAAAAATCAATAGCAATGCTTTATTTTCGGAGATTAATAATGTTCCCAAGTATATAACCAACGCAATTGACGAAAAATTTGTTAAGGTAAACCACGAGCAAGGCTTAAACTTTCTTGTGAAAAAAATAGCTGTAAGATATGTTGAAGAATTTGTAAAATCACAAGCTATTTTCACACAAAAAAACGATATTCATCTAATATCCGTTGAAGATGGACTGACAGCCAAACTAAATGTTGAACTTTCAAATACTGATAAAACCATAGAAGTTAATTTGTTTGGAATTATCGACAGAATAGATAAAACAAGCGGCGAAGTGCGAGTTATCGACTACAAAACGGGATTAGTCGAGGAAAAAGATATTAAAGTTGGAGATTTTGAAGAATTTACAAATAGTAAAAAAAGCAAGGCATTCCAACTTATGTTTTATGCTCTGCTTGTCAGCGAAAATAAAATTGTTGAAGGCAATTTTACAATCGGTAATATCAGTTTTGTAAAATATAAAAGTGATTACATAAAAGCCAATATTTTAGGTGATAACGACATTAATGCTGAAAAGATTGACAATTTTAAAGATGTTGTCAGAAGCGTAGTCTTAGAAATGATAAACCCCAACGTTGATTTTATTGCAACTGAAGATACAAAAGCATGTAACTACTGCGACTACGCTAGTATATGTGGTAGGTTTGAGTAGATCGTTGAATATTTTTAGTAATCGAAATTATTTAGCTTTTTTATTGTTGGAAGTCAATTATTGGGATTGCAAAACGCTTTTATTATATTTCTGATAATCAGCACTTTAAATACACAAATTAAATTTAAGTTAAAAATAAAATTACAAAAAGTTTGTTATTTACGAAAAAGGAGTATATTTGCAAGTCCAATTTGAAACGGTTCGGTAGTTCAGTTTGGTTAGAATACGTGCCTGTCACGCACGGGGTCGCGGGTTCGAGTCCCGTCCGGACCGCAAACAACACAAAAAGTGTCGCAATACCAAAGTTGCGACACTTTTTTTTGTATTATTTTTCGCATAAATAGCAAATATTGCAGATATACATGTAATAATTTGAAATTTTATTGCTTATTTTATGTATAAGTGTAGAAAAGCTTTTAATCAGCATTTACAGTTGATTAAATTTGCTTATCGCACTGGCTTACATATCGTGGGCGCCGTAACTCCTAACTCAGAACTCACAATTAACCACGCAACCCGTCCCGAAACTTCGGGACACCACGCAACCAATAGTTTCATTTAATTTTTCTCACTGCTTTTTCGTTTTCAGACCTTTTATATACTATTCAGATAATCTTCCAATTTCCACGCAGATATATGTTCGATTCCTTCATGGGTGGGTATTTTGTAATCATCCATACTTACTACAAACTTATCAAAATTATCATCTATGAGCTTTAATGAACGGTACTCTCTCTCCATTGTACGCTCTTCGGTAAGATTGAGAGTTACCTGTAAATAGAGCTTTTTGTCGCCTTTTATTGCCACAAAATCAACTTCCGTATCTTTTATTGTTCCCACATAAACTTGGTATCCAACACGTCGCAAGCCCAAATAAACTGCATTTTCCAAAAGATATCCAATTCCGTATCCGTAGCCGGCATAAAGATAATTTCGGTAGCTTAAATCATTAATATAGTATTTGCTGTTGCCAGAAATGGTGTCTTTGCCTTTTATGTTGTATCGCTCGGCACGATGAATAAGAAATGAACTTTCCAAATAACTAATATACGATGAAAGCGTTTCGTAGTTCGTTTTTCGCTTTTTGGATGCAAAATAATTGATGATGTTTGTTATCGAGATTAGATTAGATGCTGTATTTACTAAATAAACAAACAAATCATCTAATAGCTTTACATCTTTTACATTATATCTTGATACTATATCACGCAACATCACAGTGTCTTTAATGGAAGACACGTAATTTTGTTTCATTTCATTACTAGGTAAATTAAATAGTTCAGGTAAAGCTCCGCTTTGAAGGAATTTTTTATAACTATCACTGCCTTTTTCTTGTTGTGTAACCCCGCAAAATTCAATATAACTATATGGAAATACTTCAAACTCAACATATCGACCCGACAATAGTGTGGCTAATTCTCCGGAAAGTAGCTTGGAATTTGAACCACTGATAAAAAGCTCACAAGGCTCTGCAAAGTCTTGAGAGTGAGAGTTTACAAAGCGTTCCCATTCTTCAATATATTGTATTTCATCAATAAAAATATAGACTTTACCATTAGGATTTAGTACTTCTCTATATGCTTTGTACAATTGTTCTAACTCTGTGGCACTTCGTAAAGCTGATAGCTCTATATATTCTTTGTTTATGTAAAGAATATTTTCATTTTTTACACCTGCAGATATTAATTTGGATGCAATTTGACGTAATATGTAGCTTTTACCCGCACGACGTTGTCCGACAAGTACTTTTACTAATTTATTGCCTACGTATTGACCAATTTTATCTGTATAAAATGTACGTGAATAACCTATATCTATAGTATTATTATTCCAAAAATTGTACTTTCTTATTGAGTTAATTATTTCAATCATGGTTGAATATTTTTTGCAAATATAAATATTTTCAAACACACTTGAAAATATTGTCGAATTTTATTCTTTTTTTTCATAAATTATTAAATTTGCTTATCGCACCGGCTTATATATCGAAGGCAATGTCAATATAGGATTTTATGATATTGTAATCGCTATGTTCCATTTATTTTATTTATAGCAAACTATTTTTTTAATAGAACTAAGCTATTGCATTGGTAGGGTTGTTACGGCATGTACTCCAATAGCAATATACCTACTAAATTAAAAACCAAAATCAAGACGACATTTTATTATTATTTATATCTTTACAAAAAAATTGTACAACATAAATACAACAGATAATGAAAAAATCGTACATACTTCTTTCGCTTTTAATCATTTTACAAACTTTAGCTTATTCTCAAGAAGATTTAAGTAACTACGTTAATCCGCTTATTGGTACAGGTGCGCATGGTCATACGTACCCGGGAGCTACCGTTCCTTTTGGTATGGTTCAGCTTAGTCCTGATACTCGCCTTGAAGGATGGGACGGCTGTGGAGGTTACCATTACACCGACAAATACATTTACGGTTTTAGTCATACGCACTTAAGTGGTACAGGTGTTCCAGATTACTGCGATGTACTTATTGCTCCTTACAATGGAGAAATTGTCTGGAACAATGGAGCAGATGGTAAAAGAGGTTATGGGTCGCAGTTTAGCCACGACAACGAAGTAGCAAAAGCCGGACATTACAAGGTTTTGCTAAGCGATTACGATATTAACGTCGAACTTACTGCTACCAAAAGGGTTGGTATGCACAAATATACTTTCAATAACAATTCAGAAAAAAATATTTTAATAGACCTTTTTCACCGCGACGAGGTTCTAAGTTCAAGTTTTAAAATCATTGATAACAAGACCATAGAAGGCAAACGAATATCGCGTTATTGGGCTAAAGAACAACATGTTTATTTTGTAATTAAATTTTCGGTTCCATTTACCGAAGTTGTTTTCTCTGACGATAACAAAACCATCGAAAATATTACTGAAATAGGTGATAGCAAAAACCTTAAAGCGTGTTTACGTTTTGATGAAAGTGTTGGTAAGCAAATACTTATAAAGGTAGGTTTATCGGCTGTTAGCACACAAGGAGCTATGAACAATCTTAATGCCGAACTGCCGCACTGGGATTTTGAAAAAGTTGTAGCTGATGCCAAAAATATGTGGAATAAAGAACTTTCAAAAATCGTGGTAGAAGGCGGTACACACGACCAAAAGGTGGTTTTTTACACCGCACTTTATCATACAATGGTTTGTCCGAATATTTACATAGATGTTGACGGAAAATACAGAGGCATGGATTTGAAAGTCCACAACGATATTGATTTCGATAATTACACTGTGTTTTCCCTTTGGGATACTTACAGGGCTTGGCATCCGCTAATGACTATCATTGACCAAAAACGCACTCTCGATTATATAAAAACTTTTTTAAATCACTACGATAAAGGCGGACTGCTTCCGGTGTGGGAATTATCGGCTAACGAAACCTTTTGTATGATTGGCTATCATTCGGTTCCGGCTATTGTTGACGCTTACTTTAAAGGAATCAACGATTTTGACGCAAAAAAAGCATTGGAAGCCATGCAAACAAGTGCTTTCAGAGAAGGAAACAAAGGTCTGAAAGCTCTACACGAAAAAGGTTTAATTGAAATAGAAGATGAAGCCGAGGGCGTTTCCAAAACTCTTGAATACTGCTTCGATGATTGGTGTATAGCCATGTTTGCCAAGTCGTTGGGAGATAATGATGTGTATAAAAACTTTATCCAAAGAAGTCAGAATTATAAAAATGTTTTCGATACTCAAACAGGTTTCATGCGTGGCAAAACCAATGGTGGTTGGGTTAGTCCATTCTCTCCATGCGAGGTAAACGCCAACTATACCGAGGCAAATTCTTGGCAGTACAGTTTTGCACCTGTCCACGATATTAGCGGACTAATAGATTTGCACGGAGGCAAAGCCCAACTTGCAAATAAATTGGATATGCTTTTTGCAGCCGACGAAAAAACCACAGGCAGAGAGCAAGTTGATATCACAGGCTTGATAGGACAGTACGCTCAAGGCAATGAGCCAAGCCATCACATTGCTTATCTTCACAATTACGTATCCGAGCCATGGAAAACACAATATCGTGTAAACGAAATTATGACTACCATGTACACAAATTCGCCCGAAGGGCTGATAGGTAATGAAGATTGCGGACAGATGTCGGCTTGGTTTGTGTTTTCTGCTATGGGATTTTATCCGGTTACGCCCGGAGCTGATTACTACGCCATCGGCACACCTTTATTCGATAAGGTTACAATTAATCTTGAAAATGGTAAGAAGTTCGTTATTTCCGCTTCGCGTGATAATACCAACGATTTTTATGTGCAAGATGTGAAAATCAACAACCGTAAGCATAAAGCATCTTACATAAAACATAATACCATTATGAAAGGCGGCGAAATGAAGTTTACGCTTGCAAATGAACCTAATAAAAATTGGGGTGTTGGCAAGAAAAATGAGCCGGTAACTTCTGTAACCGACGAGATTATTTTGCCCGTACCCGCACTAAAATCATCTCCAAAATCGTATAAAGACTCGTTAGTGCTTAACTTCGTTGAGATTCCCGATGTTGATATTTATTACTCTATCGAACGTAACGATAAGGTTGAGTACCCAGTAAAATACCAAAATCAAATCATCATTAAAGATGACTACGCCAAACTGCATTTTTATGCCAAAAAAGGTAATCTAAAATCTAAAACAATTACTTCAGAGTATTATAAACTGAACGACGACAGAGATATAACACTTCTTATCGAACCTGCAAAGCATTATTCATCGGGCGGTTCCTTAAATCTTATGGACAATATCAGATGTGTTCCCGACTTTAGGGTCGTTGGTTGGTTAGGCTTTCAAGAAGATGATTTTGAAGCAGTTGTTGAGTTCAAACAACCCAAAACTTTTAACACTGTTGCTACCGGCTTCCTTTCCGACGAAAACGCTTGGATATTTTTGCCGACCAAAGTCGAATATTATGTTTCTGACGATGGCGTTGATTATCAACCGTTGGGAGAAGTCCCTAATGAATTTCAAATAGTAGACGAAGCTAAAACTTACGATTTTGCGCTGACTTACAAAAAAAGCACTACCGCACGATATGTAAAAGTAGTAGCTAAAGCCGTTGGCAAATGCCCTTCGTGGCATAAAGGAGCGGGTGGTAAGTGTTGGTTGTTTACAGATGAAATCATTTTCAAATAAAAAAAAATAAATCGTGAAACTTTAAAATTATAGAAAAATGAAAAAATTATTACTATTAATTATTGCTTCGGCTTTGCTTTTTTCGTGCAATGACCAACACAAGTTGATTAAAAACAAAGAACTAAAAAAAGATATTAGTAATATGCTTTTGGTTCAGAAAGAACTTGCCAAAGGTCGCGAGCAGGAACTTTTTTCGGTTTTTGACGAAGAATTAACTCTTGCCGAAAGACAAGCAATGGAGTACTTATACGCATACATGCCTTTGAGCGACCTTGCCGATTACGACGGAGATTATTTTCTCAACAATGTTAGAACTTCGTTGAAAGCACTTGAAGAAATGTCGTGGGGAAAAAACATTCCCGAAGATGTTTATCTGCATTACGTCTTGCCAATCAGGACAAACAACGAAAACCTTGACGATTTCAGAACCCTGATGTATCCTGAACTTAAAGAGCGAGTTGAGGGTATGACTATGCACGATGCCGCACTTGAAATTAATCACTGGTGCCACGAAAAAGTTAATTACCAGCCCGGCGATGCTCGTACAAGTTCGCCGCTTGCAACAATGAAAACTTCTTTCGGAAGGTGCGGCGAAGAATCTGTCTTCACCGTAGCTGCAATGCGTGCAGTATGTATTCCTGCACGTCAGGTTTACACTCCTAAATGGGGTCATACCGATAGTAATCATGCTTGGGTAGAAGTATGGATTGACGGCACCTGGTACTATTTGGGAGCTTGCGAACCAGAACCCGAATTGGATATGGGTTGGTTTACCGAGCCCGCACGTAGAGCTATGCTTGTCCACACAAGAGCTTACGGAAAATATTCGGGTAAGGAAATGGTAATTACCGACGAAAAAAGATTTTCCGAATTAAATGTTACCGACAAATACGCTCAAACTGCCGATATAGTCATTAAAGTTGTGGAAGACGATTTAAAGCCTGTTGCATCTGCCGATGTTGAGTTTGGACTGTACAATTACGCTCAGTTTCATACTATAGCAAAGAAAATTACCGATGACGGCGGATATGTAAATTTCAATTCAGGAATGGGCGATATGCTGATATCTGCTTCGCATTCGGAAAAAGGATTTGGAAGTAAAACTGTTAGAATGGGCGAAGCTGATACCGTTGTTGTTACTATTAACAATATTTTCCCAAAAGCCGATTTTGTATTTGATGCTTATCCTCCTATAGAAAGAACACCTTATCCACCAAAGGTTTCAGACGAACTTGTTAAACAAAACGAAAAGCGTCTTGCCTACGAAGATTCTATCAGAAACAGCTACATAAATACTTTTGCCGATTCGGCTTTTGTGGCAAAATTTGCAGCCGAAAACGGTTATCCTGAACAACTCTTATCGCCTATATTTAAAGAATCTTATGGCAATTGGGAAAATATAGCCGAATTTTTGAAACAAGTAACTTTCGAAAATAAAACTTGGGCTGTAAGATTGTTGCAAAATGTTAGTAATAAAGATTTGAGAGATACTCCGCAACAGGTACTAGAAAATCATTTAAATTACGGTTTGAAGTACGTGGACAAATATCCGAAAAATGAGCCCGAGATGTATGCCAAATACGTGTTAAGCCCTCGTATTGAGTACGAACTTCTAACCCCGTGGCGTAACTATTTGCAAGAGGCTTTTCCCGAAGATTTTGTTGAAAAGTATAATTTAGACGAAGAAGTGCTTATTAATTGGATAACCGATAATATAGTATTAAACACCGAAGCCAATATGCATTCGCGTGCTCCGCTAAGTCCTATTGGAGTTCATAAGCTTAAAGTTGCCGATACTCGCTCTGTTAATATTTTTTACGTTGCTGTTGCACGCTCATTAGGACATATGGCAAGGGTTAACAAAGAAACAGGCACTCCTCAATATTATGACGGAAATAAATGGATAAATGTTAGCTTTTATAAAGATGATAGCGGCGAAGAAGACAATGCCGAAAGGGGTTATATTGTGTTTAAAAACGAAGATAAGAGTACAGACCCCAAGTATTCTACTAATTTTACAATTGCCCGACTTATAGATAATCGTTTCAGGACTGTAAGCTTTGATTCCGGTAAACCGCTTAGCGAGTTCGATTATCCTGTTGAAGTTGAATCCGGAATGTACAGATTAACCACAGGTAACCGACAAACCGACGGCAGCGTTCTTACCAATGTTACTTATTTTGAAGTATTGCCAAAGGAAACAAGCGTTGTAAATGTTGTTATTAGGCAAAACACCGAAAAGCCCGAAGCTATTGGTGCAATATCTAACTTAAATTACGATTTAACCGAATTGTATTCGGAACAAAAAGTAAATGTTAAAGATTTGATAGGCGATAACATTTCTTTATTTTTATGGTTAGATCCTTCAAGAGAGCCGTCGCGCCACGTTTTAAAAGACATTGGTGATTTAAATAACATCATTGACAGCGAAAAAGCGAATGTAATTTTTGCTCTATCAAGTGTGCAAGAAGGCAAGCAAATCAACAAAGACAACTATCCAAACTTGCCTAAAAACGCCAAATACGTGGTTGACAATGATTTTGTGTTTTTAAAAGAAGTTGAAAACTTTATGAAACGCGAAGTCAAGCACAACATGCCAATTATTATAATTCTACAACCCAACGGCGAAATTTATTATTATTCCGAAGGATATAGAGTTGGTGTTGGCGAAGAACTTGGTAAGGTATTGTTAAGAATGAAGTAATGAGTTCTGAGTTCTGAGTTAGGAGTTCTGAGTTTAGATACTCTTAACTCGAAACTCATAACTCAGTACTTGCACCGCGCACCCCGCAACACGTAACTCGCAACTCGTAACTCGAAACTCGGAACTCCTTCACCTCGTCTATTGTTTAATAACTTCTAGCAACTCAACTTCAAAAATTAGAGTTGATGCTTCGGGAATGTTACCGGTTTTATGGTCGCCGTAAGCCAATTCCGAAGGGATATAAAAAATAAAATGAGCTCCGGGTTTCATAAGTTGTAAACCTTCCGTCCAACCTTTAATTACTCTGTTTAAAGGGAACTGTGTAGGTTCGCCCCTGTCGTACGACGAGTCGAACTGTGTGCCGTCGATTAAAGTGCCTTTGTAATGGACTTTTATAATATCGGTAGCTTTAGGGCTTTCGCCATCGCCTTGTTTTATTATTTTATATTGTAGTCCGCTTTCCGTAACAATAACGCCGTCTTTGGCTTTATTAGCATCTAAAAAATCCTGTCCCAATTTTTTATTTTTCTCGATGTTTTCTTTGGCAAGTTTTTCCTGCTTCTTCATTTCACTTTGTTGCCATTCCATCATTATGTTTTGAATTTGCTGAACGGTAAAAAGCGTATCGTAGCCGTTATGACCGGCTTTCAGACCTTCAATTAGGGAGTTTAGATTTATTTCTATTCCGTTATTTTTAAAATTTTTAGCAATATCTGCACCAATTATGTAGCTAATTGTATCTTGGTTGGTGCTTAGCATTACGGTAGGAATTTCGGTCTTAGCTCTCTTGTTTTTCTTTTTAAAAACCTGAGAGTATGTTTTTGGAGATAAGGTTAAAAAAACTACTGCAAAAATTGCTAATACTATACTATATCTTTTCATTTCAAAAGGATTTAATTATTAAATAAATTCAGTGTTACAAAAGTATAACAATCGATAAATATTAACGTTTTAATGTTGTTAAAATTATTAAACAACTACAACATCTTCGTCGGCAATGTAACTCAAGTTTTTCATATAACAATATATACGAGCTACTGTTAAAACGTCCATATTGCAGTAATTTACAATCCTTTCCAAATTCTTTTCTTTGTAATAAACATCGGCAACCATACTACCGTCAATATCCGATTTTGGTGTCGGTATATTCATAATGTAAGCTAAGAGTTCCAACGAAGTGTAATTTTTATAATCGCCGAACTTCCACATTTCCATAGTGTCTAAATGGTTCACTTCCCACGGCTTTTTGCCGCTATTATCCAAAACAGCAGGAAGTTTTATCTTATGAATAATCATTCGTCGTGAAATATACGGGAAGTCGAATTCTTTGCCATTATGGGCACACAGTTGGGTGTTGCTTTTGTTAAAATAATTGTTAAGCAGAGCTGCGAAATCGTTAAGCAAAGCTTTTTCATCGTGTCCGGCAAAACTTTTTATTCTGAACTGATCATTTGCATAGTAGCCCACAGAAATACACACAATTTTACCAAATTCGGCGTAAATGCCGGCTCTTTCGTAATTGTAATTTTGGTCATCGTCGGGATTATTGTCCTTATAATATTTCAATTGCTGCGACTTTTTTTGCCACAGATATTTTTCTTGCTCGCTAAGCAAATCAAATTTCGAACAATTGGGAACGGTTTCTATATCAAGAAATAGAATGTTTTTAATTCTGTCCATAGTTTTGTTTTTGTTTACAAATTTATAAATTTTGTAAGTATTAAATACTGCTTTACAGATAATTATTACATTTGTGATGAATAAAGTAATGATGTATGAATAATTTTCCCAAAATTAGCTTACTATTTATTTTTGGAGTTTTGTTCTTACTATTTTCATGCGAAACACCCGAAAAAGAGCAAACGCCTTTTATTGAAATATTATCGCCTGTTGTAAATGATGTTTATTTAACTACCGACACTTTAAAATGCGATTTAAATATAAAATTTGCATCGGGCGGAAGCAGTTTAAAAATAGTTATAGTTAATCAGAACTCGCAGATAGTTGCTGTTCTCGATGATATGCGCTTGGTTGATGAAGATTACAATTACAAAAATTCATTTCCTTTGAATGATTATAATTTTATAGGCGGTTCCTACTCTTTTAAGGTTATATTGGTAAGTAACGGCAGAAATTATTACGCAATTGTTGATATTTTTATAGATAAAGACGAAGCGGGCAGAAATATTATTAATGTTGTTAAGTATGTGAACGACCGACAATATCAAGTTGGATATTATGGTGATAATTATAGGTATAGCAAATATTTCGACTATTTTGGCAGCCTTACCGGTGTTGAGTTCGATAATAGCGTTAAACAAATATATTTGAACACGGGAAGTTTCGACGGAATAAAAGCCTATAATTACTCTACAGGAGAATTGTTACATAGCATTGCTTCCGAAGGTATTTCAAGTCTAGAATCATTTTTTACCACCATGAATTTTATTCCTCCCACTTTATACGTTGGCGATAAGAACCCGTGGGCGGTAAAAGGGTACGCATCTAACGGAATGTTGTTTTTTTCTACACTAAATTCCACAATAGAGCCTTCAAGTTC
Source organism: Lentimicrobiaceae bacterium (assembly GCA_028697555.1). Lineage (NCBI taxonomy): Bacteria > Pseudomonadati > Bacteroidota > Bacteroidia > Bacteroidales > Lentimicrobiaceae > Lentimicrobiaceae bacterium. The sequence continues at coordinate 36,265 of JAQVEX010000017.1, forward strand.
GGAGGTAGTTTATAGTATCACCGAAACCAACGATTATGTGATTTTTGCAAATCAAAATAGATTTATAAACAATTCTAAACTGTATGCAATATACAAGTACGGCTATTCGTATATAGATGTTTTTTTGTGCGAACAAAATCCGTATTTGGTGTCTAGTATCAACGGAACCAACAACGCGATAGTTTTTGCAAAAAGCCGGAACGACACATATGTTATGCTTTATAATCCGTATCAGCATAAGCTTGAGCAGCTGTATATATTAGACGATCAAACTGTTTCAAGAGTTATCAAAACGGATAATATTTATATTTTCGCGACAAACCGGGGTGTATATAGGTATGTAATAGGAAATACCGCACCTTCGTTAGTTGCCGGCATCAAATCAAACAATACATTATTAGCAAGAGTTGACGATACAAGTTTTTTAGTTTGTGACGGATATAAATTCTATTTATTCGGCACTCTGAGTAGTCATCTGTACGACCAATGGAATTCTAACGACTCAATAGTTGCTATTAATAGTATGATTATTAGGTAATTTGAAACTATATCCTTTCAGCGTGGTTGAAATAGTAAATACTCTCGACGGTTCCGCAACTTTGTACAACAAAGAAGTCAATCAGCATTATCATTCTGTAAACGGTGCTGTTTCCGAATCAATGTTGGTTTTTATTGAATACGGACTCGATTTCTGTATTAAAAATTCAAAAACCATAAATATTTTGGAAATCGGATACGGAACAGGACTCAATGTTTTACTTACGTTAAACAGAGTTAGAAACTCATCGGATATAACAGTAAAATACGATGCTGTCGAAGCTTTTCCCTTGCAGAACAGCGTCATTAGTTCGGTGTTATCTAATGCCAATATAAACCAAACAGATATTGAGAAGTTTTGCGGAATAAGTCAATCCGAACCATGTGAGCTTGGCGAAAACTTTACTCTGACTAAAATTCACGAAACTGTACAGAATGTAAAATTACCCGATAGTTTTTATAATCTCGTGTATTTCGATGCTTTCGACTACATGGCTCAGCCCGAAATGTGGAGCGAGCAGGTTTTTACAAAGCTTTACAAAGCAATGGACAAAGGTGGTGTACTTGTAACATATTCGTGCAAGGGTGTTGTTAAGCAAAACTTAAAGCAGTCGGGATTTGTTATTGAAAAACTGCCCGGACCGGCAGGTAAACGCGAAGTACTCAGAGCCATTAAACCCTGATGTTATGATTTCAAATATATTAATTGCCGATGGTGCTACAGGCACATATCTATTAAACGAGTTGAACAATAGCCAAAGCGTTCAACTAACCGATTTGCTTAACATAAACAATCCCGATTTGGTTAAAAAAGCGCACGACAATTATTATAGAGCAGGAGCCAACATTATAAAGACTAACACCTTTAACTCGCAGTATGTGAGTTTGAATAAATACGGTTTTGGTAATGAATTTGAAGAAATTAATCGTACAGCAGCCAAAATCGCTAATGATTGCAGAGATAAATGGAATGCGTTAACTCCCGATATTGTTCGTTACGTTGCCGGAAATATTGGTTCAAGCGATTTTTGTATTGATAAAGAAAAAGCTGAGAAACTAAAATTAAATTATATTTCTCCTTCTGATTACGAAAACAGTTGCTTTCGGCAAGCCGAGATATTGATTGATGCCAAGGTTGATTTTATTTGGTTAGAAACATTTTTTATCTCTGAAAATACGGCAATTGCCTTAAATGCGGTAAAAAATGCTTTTGAAAAGTTAAATACAGAACCAAAAATCATTATTACATTTTCGCTAAATCAGGCGGGCAATGTTTTGATTGATAATACTCCCATAGAAAACGTAGCCGATATATTAAAAAAGTTTCCTATAATGGCTTGTGGTGTGAATTGCAACTACGATTATTCGACTTTAAATAATTTTCTAACTAACATGTCGGCACTTGTTGATATTCCGTTTGTAATTTCGCCTTCGGCAGGTATTATTGGCGAAGACGGCAATTTTTTAATGTCGGCAACACAAATAGCTGAAATGCTTTTTGAATTAAGCAAAAATTACAATGTAAAGATTGTTGGAAGCTGCTGCGGCTCAACGCCTGAATATACCAAAGCTATTGTTGATTTGCTCAGATGTGTTTAATTCGGTATCTGCTGTTGCGCAGCCTGATTTTCCGCTTCAATAACCACAAGTTTGGCTATAACTTCGTCGTATATATTTTCTAAAGTTTTAAGTTTCGATGAATAGTACAACAAACTTTTTTGCAGTTCTTCGGGTGTGGTATTATGCTCTTCAAAAACAGTAGTAAAAACGGCTCTATTCCACAATGAGTCGCTTCTGCCTGCCAAAACCAAACTGTCTTTCGAAGTGTGTATGTAAGAATTGGTAATGTACAAGTCGGTTAGCAAATCAACAACATCTCTTTCGGGAAGTATGTTTTGTCGCTTTCTTTCCCAATATCCACACGAAACTGTGAGTATTGCCAACAGCAATATTATTAATGACTTTGTACGCAAATGCAATTATTTTTTCGATTTATTTTTAATTCGATATTCTTCGTTTAGTTCTTTCAAAACTTTGTCGGTAATATCGAGTGTATCGTTTGCCAACAGAACATTACCACCTTTATTGATACCAAGAATATAGTCGAATTTGTAGTTGTGGTTATATCTGTTCAAAAAATTCATAACAGTATCGATAAGAGCAATATTAAGCTCCAACTCTTCCTTCTGCAGCTGCAACGAATATTGTTCTTGTAACTTATATATGTCTTGTTGCTTTTGCATAATCTGAGCGTAAATTTCTTGAGCACTTTCGTTGCTAATAGTTTGTTTTTGAACTTGTTCTTCAAAATAAGCAACTTCTTTTTCCAAAACTTTCATCTTTGAAGCAATATCGTTTTCATATCTCTTGGTTTTACTTTCTAATTGCTCATGCATTTCTTTAACCAACGAATAGTTTTGCAAAATGCTGTCGTTGTTTATATAAGCAATCCTCAAACCGCCACTGCTACTGAGTTTACTATGAGTTAAGTCGATTTTATCAGTTTTTGTTCCCGTTTGCATTATAAGCAAAACAACAACACCCACAAGAGCAATAATGCTTATAATAAGTGCAATCAGACTTTTGTTGTCTTTTTTGTTTGTGTTTTGTTCGGCGATAGTGTTTGTATGGCTATCGTCGATCGGGTTTTCGGGTGTATAATCATTAATTTGGTCAGTCATATATTATAATTGTTATTTGTTGTTTTTAATTTAGTTGCCGATTTCAGAAATATATTTAATCCTCATAAGTCTGATTTCTTCTTCTGTAAACTCATTCTCGCCCAATGCAACGTGAGCTTCTTGTACAGAGTCGGATGTTGCATTTTGGAAGTATTCAATAATTTCCTCTTGATGATAAGGGTCAATTACTTCGTTGATGTAATAACTAATATCAATTTTAGTACCCGAATCAACAATAGATTCAATTTCAGTTAAAAGCTCGTCAAGGCTCAAGTTTTTAGCAGTAGCAATATCGTCTAACGACTTACGTCTATCAATATTCTGAATAATATAAATTTTTTGTCCCGACTTGTTTGCAACAGTTTTAACAACCAAATCCATAGGACGAGTAATATCGTTTTCTTTAACGTAGCTGCTAATAAGGTCTAAAAACGGTTGAGCATATTTTTGAGCTTTACCTTGCCCAACTCCTGTAATTTGCTGCATTTCTTCCATCGTTATCGGATATTGAATAGTCATATCTTCCAACGAAGGGTCTTGAAAAATAACAAATGGCGGGATATTTTCTTTTTTGGCTATGTTTTTTCTCAAATCTTTGAGCATAGAAAACAGCACTTTATCAGTCGATCCTGAACTTCCGCCTCCGGCACCGATAATGTTATCGCTATCGCCGTCGTCTTCAAGGGTATCTTCGGTAACCATGATAGAATAAGGTGTTTTGAGATATTTGTGTCCGGCAGGAGTAACCTTAAGTATTCCGTAGTTTTCGACATCTTTTGTAATAAGTTCTTCAACAAGCATTTGTCTGACTACGCCGTCCCAAAAGCGTTCGCTATTACCCATACCTTTGCCAAACATTTCTAATTTGTGATGTTTGTAAGTTTTTATGTTGGAGCTCATTTTTCCAATAAGAATATTGACAAGATGTTTGGCTTTGCAAAGTTCTTTTGTTGCCAATATTGTTTCAAGGGCAAGCTCGATGTATTCTATACCGTCAATTTGGCTTTTCGGGTTTAAGCAGTTATCGCAGTTACCACAGTTATCTTTATCGTAGGCTTCGCCAAAGTAGTGCAATAATTGTTTGCGTCTGCACATAGCAGATTCGGCGTACGAAACCACTTCAACCAACAACAGATGCGAAATTTCCTGTTCGGCTACACCTTTGTTTTTACTGAATTTTTCAAGTTTTTCAATATCTTTGTACGAGTAAAAAGCAAGGCAAATTCCTTCGCCATCGTCTCTGCCGCTTCTTCCGGTCTCCTGATAGTAGCCTTCCAAACTTTTGGGCATATCGTAGTGAATCACGTAGCGTACGTCGGGCTTATCTATACCCATACCAAATGCTATAGTTGCTACAATAACATCAACTTCTTCCATCAAAAATTTGTCTTGGTTTGCAACTCTAACCGACGATTCCAAACCTGCGTGATAGGGCAGAGCTTTAATTCCGTTTGCAACAAGCATGTCGGCAAGGTCTTCAACCGATTTGCGGCTTAAACAATAAATAATCCCCGATTTGCCGTGATGTTCGCGTATAAAGCGTATTAATTCCTTGTTAATGTTATTGTCTTTGTATCTGACTTCGTAGTACAGGTTGGCTCTGTCAAACGACGATTTGAACAAAGACGCCTCTTGCATGCCCAAATTCTTCAAAATATCTTGCTGTACTTTTGGAGTAGCTGTAGCCGTAAGAGCCATTATGGGAACTTTATGACCTATTTCTTCAATAATTGGACGTATTCGTCTGTATTCGGGTCTAAAATCGTGACCCCATTCCGAAATACAGTGAGCTTCGTCTATAGCGTAAAATGATATTTTTATATCTCTAAAAAACAGAATATTATCTTCTTTTGTCAGAGATTCGGGTGCAACGTATAAAAGTTTTGTCTTGCCGCTTACAAGGTCATTTTTTACCTGCGATATTTCGCTTTTATTTAATGAAGAATTCAAAAAATGTGCTACACCAGGCTCCGCACCAAATTGTCTTATCGCATCTACCTGATTTTTCATTAGCGAAATTAAAGGAGAAATAATAATAGCCGTGCCGGGAAGTATCATTGCGGGTAATTGAAAGCACATAGACTTACCGCCTCCCGTTGGCATTATTACAAATGTGTCTTTACCGGATAAAACATTTCGGATAACAGCCTCCTGATCTCCTTTAAAAGAGTCAAAACCAAATATTGCTTTTAAATCTTTAGCTAAAGGATAGTTCTTATAATTTTTCATTTTCTAACCGTTTTTATCAAGTTTTTACATTTATTAAACAAAAGTAATAAAAAGTGAATGAAATAAAAAAAATTTTTTATCTAATATTTTTCAAATATTTTTTCGAGCGCAAATATATACTAAAATCTCAATTACAAATAAATCGGCTTATGTGCATGATACGTGCATAGTGTTTGTTACTAATTTCACCTGATTTTATTGCTGTTCATCATTACAAATAATTATACGCAATAGCTAAAAAATTCCCTTTTTGATAAAATTAAATCTTAAAACGATAGAAAATGCAGCACTTTTAGTTTTTTACTACCTTTGCAAAAATAGTTTTATAAATGTTACTTCGAACACAGGATATTGTAAAAAAATACCGCAACAGGGTTGTTGTAAATAAGGTATCGATAGAAGTTAGCCAGGGCGAAATTGTTGGGTTGCTTGGTCCGAATGGAGCAGGTAAAACAACTTCGTTTTACATAATAGTGGGACTTATTCAGCCGCTTTCGGGAAAAGTTTTCCTTAACGAAAGAGAAATAACTCGCGAGCCTATATATCGTAGAGCTCAATTGGGTATTGGCTACTTATCGCAAGAAGCATCGGTTTTTCGCAAACTAAGTGTTGAAGACAATATTAAAGCTATTTTGGAGTTTACCGATTTGACCAAAGCTCAACAAAAAGAAAAGTTAGAAAACCTAATATCGGAGTTCGGACTTGGCAATGTTCGCAAAAGTAAAGGTATTCAGTTGTCGGGTGGAGAAAGAAGAAGAACAGAGATTGCCAGAGCCTTAGCCAACGACCCTAAATTTATTCTTTTGGACGAACCTTTCGCCGGCGTCGACCCTATTGCGGTTGAAGATATTCAAAACATTGTTGTAAAACTGAAAGAAAGAAATATCGGAGTTTTGATTACCGACCATAATGTACACGAAACCTTAAGCATCACCGACCGAACATATTTACTGTACGAAGGTTCGGTTTTGAAATCGGGGACAGCCCACGAACTTGCCAACGATGAGCAGGTCAGAAGATTATACTTGGGTAGTAATTTTGAGTTAAGATAGAGCTTTTAGTTAATCAAATCGCGCTTATATTGCGATATAGCAACGTATAAAATTACAGAAAGAGAAATTCCTCCTATTCCGAAAAAAGCTACAGATATTACCGATGTGAATATAACAATGTATCGGAGATAGTTGTTTTTTATGCTAAAGTCTTTCATTTTGAAAGATACCAATTTTATATTGGAGACTAACAAAAAACAACATGCCAGAATCAGCAATATTATAAATACCTTTTGTTGTGTGAGCTTTTGAAGTAAGGTATTTATAGGATTACTCACCGAAACATTATACAGCCAATAAAACGAAGCAATAAAAATTGCATTTGCCGGACTTGGTAATCCTTTAAAATAGTGTGCTTGTTCGGGGTCTAAATTAAATTTTGCCAATCGCAGGGCAGTAAACATAGGCACTAATCCAGATAGGTACGGCAAAAGGCTGTTGCTATTGCATAAGTCCGATAAAATGCTGAAAAGCATTATCCCCGGCAAAAGCCCAAAAGAAACAACATCGGATAATGAATCTAATTGTTTGCCAATTTCCGATTGTGCTTTTAGCAAACGAGCAGCAAAGCCGTCGATAAAATCTAAAATCAACGAAACGGTGAGCGAAATAAGAACAATATTCAATCGGCTTTGAAAAACGGCGATAATACCTACAAACCCAAAAAATAAATTTAACAGAGTAATTGCATTGGGTATATTTTTTCGTATCATGGTGATGAATTTTTGTCG
>JAQVEX010000018.1 GCA_028697555.1 Lentimicrobiaceae bacterium
AGAAGATTTAATTTCAACCGATGCCTTAAAAAATTCGGGTTATGGAATTATTCATAAAGATTCGCCCGACTTTAGGGGCATTGATGTTGCCTTGCTTTATAAGGTAAACAGTTTTAGAGTTATAAATGTAACCTACCATAATTTATATTTGGATTACGACCCCGACTATCGTACCCGTTTGCAATTGTGCGCTACCGGTTTGTTAGACAACGATACCATAAGTATTATAGTTAACCATTGGCCATCAAGGGGCAACGACGAGAAATACAGAGTATCGGCTGCACAATTGACACGCAAAATAGTAGACTCGCTATATACGGTCAGCAGCAATGCCAGAATATTTGTTATAGGCGATTTTAACGACGACCCTGTTGATAGAACTATTTTGAAAGTGCTTGGAGCAACCGGAAGAGACCATAAGGTTGAAGATAAAGGACTCTTTAATCCCATGTGGAAATTGTTTAAAAGGGGTATAGGCTCGTTGGCATACAGAGATTCGTGGAATATTTTCGACCAAATAATAATCTCAAAACCCTTGTTGGATAAAAAAAGTAAATCGTGGTTTTTTCATAAAGCACACGTTTTTAATAAACCTTACTTAATAGCTAAAGACGGACAGTATAAAGGCTATCCGCTAAGAACTTACTCTTACGGCATCTTTATAAACGGCTATAGCGACCATTTACCTGTTTATGTAGTAATTGGCAAATATGTTGAATAAGAAAAGTGATTAACAATTATTAATCACTTGTGTTGATAAATAACTTGATAATACATAAAGTTGGTATTGAATTTGATGGAAAAATATTTATTATAAGTGAATATTAAATAAAACTTTAGAACTATGTATTGGACACTTGAATTAGCATCGAAACTTGAAGATGCACCATGGCCCGCAACTAAAGACGAACTAATCGACTATTGCATTCGAAGTGGAGCTCCAATGGAAATTGTAGAAAACCTACAAGAAATAGAAGATGAGGGCGAAGTTTACGATAATATAGAAGATTTGTGGCCTGATTACCCATCTAAAGAAGATTTCTTCTTTCACGAAGATGAATATTAAGTTGTATTCAATCTTTTAATCAAAGTTTAATTTATTAATAAAATCAAAAGTGCCTTTCGGCACTTTTTTGTTTTTATACTTCCTCGTTATTAATATAAAATTAACCTTAAACCTGCTAAATTTGATTTTTATACTTAATCTAAATAAAAAGTATATTTACATTTGGCTAATTAGCAACAACTTATAATTAAAAATTGCGTTTTGCAATCCTTTTAAAACCTTAACAAATATTTTTTTTATTGACGGCGTTCTGTTATTTTTGCAGATTGAAAGATAGGACAAATATTTACTTCAAGAAGCAATAACAAAATATAAAAATGAAATTAAAGGATATAGTTAGTAAAATCGATGCAAAAGTAGTTTGCGGTGAAAATTGGGAAGATGCTGATATAGAATTTGCTTTTGCTTCCGACCTTATGAGCGATGTACTTACGCTTCATTGCGAAAAGCTATTGCTGATAACCGGATTGTGCAATCTTCAAACAATACGAACTGCCGAAATGTCGGACATACAACACATAGTACTTGTTAGAAACAAAAAAGCTACGCAAGATATGGTTGAACTTGCCGAAGAAAACGACATAGTTATTATTGAGTGCCCACATTCTATGTTTAAAGCAGTTGGAGAATTATATCAAACCGGATTAAAACCCGTTTTTTAAAACTTTTACAGATGCAATTTGTTTACGAAGTAGAAGCAGGGAATTTTACAAAAGCTGGGAATGCTTCCAGCGATTTTAAAAAAGTATTAAAACAACTTAACGTACCGCCGCAAATAATTAAACGTACTGTTATTGCTTTGTATGAAGGTGAAGTTAATATTGTCGCACATTCGTTGGGTGGAAAAATTGAATGCGAAATAACACCTGATCACGTAGTAATAAATCTAATAGACGTTGGACCCGGTATCCCTGATATAGAAAAAGCTATGCAAGAAGGTTATTCAACCGCAAGTGCAGCAGTTAGAGAAATGGGATTTGGAGCCGGTATGGGACTTAGCAATATGAAGAGAAACACAGATAGCATGCACATTACTAGCTCTAAAGAAGACGGAACAACAGTTACACTTAAAATTAACTTAACTTAACCTGATAAAACAATACTAAACAATGGAAAAAGCCTTTTTTTATCATGCACTTAAAGTCGACCATCAGTTATGTTATGGTTGTTCTAAGTGTATGAACTCTTGTCCTACAGAGGCAATAAGAGTAAAAAATGGCAAGGCTTTTATATCCGACAACAGATGTATTGATTGCGGCAAATGCTTTGAAGTGTGTCCGGTAAACGCTATATACATCAAACAAGACGATTTTGACGAAATAAATAACTACAAACACAGAATTGCGCTCGTTCCTGAGGTGTTTTTCGGTCAATTTCCCGATAGGTATTCAAAAACTCAAATATGCAATGCCATTATGGCGATAGGTTTTACCAACGTGGCAGTTGCAGAGATAAGTGTCCCGTATTTAATCAATAAAATCAACGAGTATTGTGATAAAAACAAAGACATAAGTCCTATAATATCATCATTTTGTCCTGCAGTTGTTCGTCTTGTCCAAGTTAAATTTCCTTCGCTTACTCCGAATATTTTGTTACTCAAAACTCCGTTAGACGTAACAGCCATTGCTGTTAAGCAAGAGCTAACATCGAATAACATCCCTGAAGAAGAAATAGGACTCTTTTATATTACTCCTTGCGCCGCAAAAATAGCAGCAGTAAAAAGTCCGGTTGGTGAGGATATTAGCGCTATCAACGGAGTTATAAATATGGATACGCTATTCAACAAAGTGTATACATATTTGAAAAACAATGCTGTTAGCACCGATGATACCGACAGCATTAACTTTTCGCACAACATACACCCATACGCTACAAACTGGCCCCTTACGTACGGAGAAGCTTCAATTATTAAAGGAAACAATATTGCTGTTGACGGTATTCATAACGTTATTGAATTTTTAGAAAAAGTTGAAAACGAAGAAATTGAAGGCATAGATTATATTGAACTTCGTTCGTGTATAGAAAGCTGTGCAGGTGGAGTACTTCTGACAAGCAATAAGTTTTTAATATCCGAAAAAATTAAAAAAAGTCAGTTGTCGTCTTCAGCCCAAAATGAACCCGCCGAAGTTGCCGATGTTATACAAAAATACGATGAGTTTTTACAATCGCAAATACAAGTTGATGCGGTTTTACCAAGAAACATGATGAAACTTGATGAAAAAATCGAAGTTGCTATGCAAAAATTAGATAGAATCTCCAAAATAATGAAGATTTTACCGCAAATAGACTGCTCGGTATGTGGCTCACCAAATTGCAATGCCTTCGCAAGTGATATTGCTAATCACGAGGCAAAACTAGAGCAGTGCATATTCATACAACGTAGTATGGAACAAAAAGACAAACTCACTCCCGACAAATCATATCAAATTATGATTGACATATGGGGAAAAAATAAATTTAATAAAATCAATTAATATTATTAAATATGAAAGTTTCAGAATTAGTAAATAAATTAAACCTTAAAGTTTGGGGTACCTGCAAAGGTGAAGATATCGACATCACCGGAGGGTATACTTCTGACTTGCTGAGCGATGTTATGGGAAAAGCCCAAAGTGGCGACGTGTGGATTACAATTCAATCGCACAAAAACGTTGTGGCTGTAGCGTCTCTGAAAGACCTTGCATGTATTATATTAATAAACAATGCAAAGCCTGAAGATGACATGTTGGAACAAGCTAATGAAGAAAACATTCCGGTATTAGGAACTGAACTTACTGCATTTGAAGTATCGGGCTTGATATACAATCTTATAAAATAAATTTAGGATATGAACAATTATAGGGCAGATATACATATACACACAGTCTTATCACCTTGCGGAGATATAGACATGAGCCCTATTAATATTATTAATAAAGCTGTTTCGCTCAATTTGGATATAATTGGCATAACCGACCATAACTCAACACTTCATTGCGAACTGATAAAAAAAATAGGCGAAAAACACAAACTGTTCGTACTTATGGGAGCCGAAGTTACTACCAAAGAAGAGGTGCATTGTTTAGCATTTTTTGAAGATACAATTTCACTAAAAGCATTTCAAAAATACTTAGAAGAACACCTACCTCCTATAGTTAATGATGTTGATAGGTTTGGCTATCAGGTAGTTGTTGATGAAAACGAAGACATAATCGACCAAGTTGAATATTTGCTAATATCTGGTATAAACCAATCAATAGACCAAGTTGAAAGAAAAGTACACGAATTAGACGGACTATTTATTCCGGCTCATATCGATAAAAAATCAACAAGCCTTATAAGTCAGTTGGGTTTTATTCCTCCCGACCTTAAAGCAGATGCTCTCGAAATTTCCAGTAATTGGGAAAAATCGCCCGAAGTTGTTGCAATGGCTAAAATGACAAATCTGCCATTGATTACAAATTCTGATGCACATTTTATTGAACAAATAGGCAAACAGTACACAATATTTTCTTTAAACGAACTATCGTATAAAGGAATTAAAGAAGCTTTAGAATCAAAATCGGTAAAACCAATGCTAAATTAAATGAAAGACTTATCGCTACATATTATGGATATAGTACAGAACTCAATAACTGCGGGCTCTGATACTATAATAGTATCTATAGATAAGAATAGCGAAGAATTTTTGTTACAAATAATAGACAATGGCAAAGGAATGAGCGAAGAAACAGTAAAACGAGTTACCGACCCCTATTACACCTCGCGCACAACGCGAAAAGTCGGTTTAGGTATTCCTTTACTAAAACAAAATGCCGAAAGAACAAATGGAACATTCAACATACACTCGGTAATAAATGAAGGCACAACAATAAGCGCTAAGTTTATGCATACCAATATCGATATGTTGCCACTTGGAGATATTGGCGGAGTTATTTCTCTTTGCATGAGTTCGAACCCCGATATTAACTTTATTTTTAAATTTAAAACAAACGACGACATATTTGAAATAAGCACAAACGAAATTAAAGAAGTACTTGAAGATGTTCCTATAAGCGACCCTCAAGTCATATCTTATATAAAAAACATCATAAACGAAAACATAAAATAAAAAAATTATATTAACAATAAAACCTTATTAATATGAACAAAATCAAATCGCTAGCCGACCTCAAGAGAATAAAATCTGAGGTTCAGGAAAAAATGAAATCTCGCGAAAACAGCGAAAACCCTGAAAGCATTCCACAAATAAAAGTAGCTATGGCTACCTGTGGTATAGCTGCAGGAGCTAAAGAAGTAATGGAGTATCTAATCAACGAATTAGACAAAAGAAACATTAACGCCGTAGTAACTCAAACAGGCTGTATGGGATATTGCTATGCAGAACCCACACTAGAAGTTAAACTACCCGGCGACGACCCCGTTGTTTTTGGATACGTTGATACTAAAAAAGTGGATGAAATTATTAGCAAGTATATTCTTGAAAAAGAACTTGTTGATGGAATTATTCCTGTAAATTACGAAAAAATTGATGATAACAACTAAATAAAACCAATATGAATAAGAAATATAAAATGCACTTACTAGTCTGTGGAGGCACAGGCTGTAAAGCTTCGGAGAGCGCATTAATAATCGAAAGCTTAAAAACGGAGCTAATAAATAAAGGTCTTGAAAATGACGTGCAAGTTATTAAAACCGGTTGTTTTGGTTTTTGCGAAAAAGGACCTATTGTTAAAGTTCAACCCGACAACACTTTTTATGTAGAAGTTAGACCGAGCGATGCTACAGAAATCATTGCCGAGCACGTAATAAAAGGACGTAAAGTTGAAAGACTTCTGTACAAAGACCCAACAAAAAAAGAGACTATTGAAGACTCGAAACACATGGGTTTTTATCGTAAACAATTACGTATAGCCTTACGTAACTGTGGTTTTATCGACCCCGAAAACATCGACGAATATATTTCGAGAGATGGCTACGCTGCACTTGCAAAATGTATTACCGAAATGACTCCTCAACAAGTAATTGATGAGATAAAAAATAGCGGACTACGTGGTAGAGGTGGTGCAGGTTTCCCCACAGGTTTAAAATGGGAAATCACATCAAAAAGCGTAAGCGACCAAAAATATGTTGTTTGTAATGCCGACGAAGGCGACCCAGGTGCTTTTATGGACAGGTCTATACTTGAAGGCGACCCGCACTCAATTATAGAAGCTATGGCTATTTGCGGTTATTGTATAGGAGCAACTAAAGGTCTTATCTACATTAGAGCCGAATATCCACTTGCTATCCAAAGACTAAAAATAGCAATCAATCAAGCACAAGAATTAGGACTTCTTGGAGATGGAATTCTTGGCACGGATTTCAAATTCAATCTTGAATTGCGTTACGGAGCAGGAGCCTTTGTTTGTGGTGAAGAAATGGCTCTTATACGCTCAATGGAAGGTAAAAGAGGCGAACCTACACTTAAACCTCCATTCCCAAGTGTTTCGGGATATTTAGAAAAACCTACAAACGTTAATAACGTTGAAACATTTGCTAACGTTCCGGCTATTATTAATAAAGGAGCTGAATGGTTCTCGTCAATTGGAACCGAAAAATCTAAAGGAACCAAAGTATTTGCTTTAGCAGGTAAAATTAATAACGTAGGACTAATTGAAGTTCCTATGGGAACAACTCTTAGAGAAGTTATTTTTGAAATAGGTGGTGGAATTAAAGACGGCAAAAAATTTAAAGCTGTTCAAACAGGTGGTCCTTCGGGCGGTTGCTTAACTGAAAAACACCTTGACCTACCTATCGACTTTGATAACCTTGTGAAAGCTGGTTCTATGATGGGTTCAGGAGGTATGGTTGTTATGGACGAAGACGACTGTATGGTTTCTATTGCTAAGTTTTACTTAGATTTTACCGTTGAAGAATCGTGCGGAAAATGTGCTCCATGTAGAATTGGAAACAAACGTCTTAACGAAATACTTGACAGAATTTGCCAAGGAAAAGGTAAAATGGAAGACATCGACCTATTACGTAACTTAAGCACTGTTATTAAAGATACAGCTCTTTGCGGTTTAGGACAAACTTCACCAAATCCGGTTTTATCGACATTAGACGGTTTCTACGATGAATATGTAGCTCACATTGAAGAACACAGATGCCCTAGCGGACACTGTAAAGCTTTGATGAAATATGTTATTGAACCGGAAAATTGTGTTGGATGTACCGCTTGTGCCAGAAATTGCCCGGTTAATGCAATTTCGGGAGAGAGAAAACAACCTCACGTTATAGACCAAGAAAAGTGTATTAAATGTGGTGCTTGTATAGAAAGATGTAAATTTAATGCAATACATATAAAATAACCAACACATAAATAATTTATCACTCAAGAAAAATAATTAAAGAATATGGATAAAATAAAATTAACAATTGATAAAAAAGAAGTTGAGGTAGCACGTGGCACAACTATACTAGACGCCGCTAAAAGTGTTGGTATTACTATACCCACTCTTTGTTATTTACACCTCGAAGATTTTAACATTACAAACCGTCCGGCAGGTTGCCGTATATGCGTTGTTGAAGTAGAAGGAAGACGCAATCTTGCACCTGCTTGTGCTACCGAATGCACAGAAGGAATGGTTGTTAATACTCACAATATTAGAGTTTTAAATGCCAGAAAAACCGTATTAGAGCTAATTTTAAGTAATCACCCTACCGACTGCTTAGTATGTGCTAAGAGTGGTAACTGCGATTTGCAAACATTGGCTCACGAATTTGGCATCAGAGAAATCGCATACCAAGGCGAACAATCTACATACAAAGAAGACAGGTCTCCATCAATTATTCGCGATATCGATAAATGTATAATGTGCAGACGTTGCGAAATGATGTGTAATGAAATCCAAACAGTTGGGGCTTTGTCTGCTATTAACAGAGGTTTTACTTCGGTAGTTGCTCCCGCATTTGAAATGGATTTGTCAAGTAGCTCATGTACCTACTGCGGACAATGCGTTGCAGTATGTCCAACAGGTGCGTTAACCGAAGTTGACCATACAAATGTGCTTATCAGAATGCTTGCCGATCCAACAAAAAAAGTTGTTGTTCAAACAGCACCTGCAGTTAGAGCTGCACTAGGCGAAGCATTTGGCTTAGAGCCAGGAACAAGTGTTACAGGAAAAATGGTTTCAGCACTCAGAGAACTTGGTTTCGACTACGTTTTCGATACCGACTTTGCTGCTGACTTAACTATTATGGAAGAAGGCTCGGAATTATTAGACAGAATTAGCCGTCACCTTAAAGGCGACACTACTGTTAAATTGCCTATTCTTACTTCCTGCTGCCCAGGTTGGGTTAATTTCTTTGAGCATCAATTCCCCGACATGTTAGATGTTCCATCAACAGCACGTTCTCCACAACAAATGTTCGGTGCTATTGCAAAAACATATTTTGCCGATATGCTTAAGGTTAAACGCCAAGACCTAATAGTTGTTTCTATTATGCCTTGTTTAGCTAAGAAATTTGAATGTAGTCGTGAGGAATTTTCAGTAGACGGAAATCCTGATGTAGATTTTTCAATCTCAACTCGCGAATTAGCTCAACTAATAAAGCAAGCTAACATCGACTTCAACGCATTGCCAGAAAGCGATTACGATGCTCCATTAGGCGAATCTACAGGAGCTGCCGTTATTTTCGGTGCTACCGGTGGTGTTATTGAAGCTGCTACTCGTACAGCATACGAAGTGTTTACGGGTAAAACCTTAGAAAAAGTCGACTTTACCGAGCTAAGAGGTATGGAAAGTATTCGTGAGGCTACCGTTGATTTTGACGGCACCCCAATTAAAATTGGTATTGCACACGGATTAGGTAACGCCAGAAAATTGTTAGAAAGAGTTAGAGCCGGAGATACCAGTTTCCATGCTATAGAAATTATGGCTTGTCCTGGAGGTTGTGTTGGTGGAGGTGGTCAACCGCTTCACCACGGCGATTCTTCTATCTTACTTGCTCGTCAGAAAGCTCTATACGACGAAGATAAGAGTAAAGCTATTAGAAAATCGCACGAAAATCCTTATATACAAAAACTATATAAAGAATTTTTGGGTAAACCTTTGGGAGAAAAAGCTCATCAATTATTACATACTCATTATTTCGATAAAAAGAAAACAATCGAAATTGATGAATAATTTAACTCAATAAATTTTAACATTATGGCAAAAATAAAATTAAATAATACAAAAGTTGAACAAATTAAAGCAATTTGTAAAGAACACAACAACGATAAAGGTGAACTCATAAACGTGTTGCACAAAACACAAGGATTATTCGGTTACTTACCGGCTGAAGTTCAGGAACTAATTGCCGAAGAATTAAATATTTCGGTAGCTCACGTTTACGGTGTAGTATCCTTTTATTCATTTTTCACTATGGTTCCAAAAGGCGAACATCCTATTAGCATTTGCATGGGAACAGCTTGCTACGTCCGTGGTGCAGAAAAAGTGTTAGACGAATTCAAACGCATTTTAAATCTTCAAGTTGGTGAAACTACTCCCGACGGAAAGTTTTCGCTAAGTTGCTTGAGATGCGTAGGTGCATGCGGTTTAGCTCCTGTTGTTATGGTTGGCGAAAAAGTTTACGGACGTATCTCGCCCGACGGAGTTAGAGACATTATTGATGAGTATAGAAGCAAAGAATAGTCGGATATACCATCATAATTACTACAAAAAAAGCCTTACAAAATCGATGTAAGGCTTTTTTATTAAGATGCTTCAAATTTTTATTTCCCATTATTCTAACTTATTTAAATTATTACAACAAGTTTAATGTTTTTTATTAACATATCTTTTATTAACATAAAGGAATAATTTAACTGAAAACTGTTTAGAATAAACTTATTTATTCTCTTTTTCTTTTATGTTCTTTTGTCTTGACACAAAAGAACCAAAAAGTCAAGGCTGACATTTCTTTTCTGAATTGCGTTCTCATAAATCCTAAGTTCGTGCGGGTGATCTCCTCACAAGCTCGGAGCTTCCCGTTCTCACTAAGGATTCATTTCGAACTACATTCAGAAGAAATGTATGCCGTTCTTTTTTAAGCTAAATTGTTGCTTATTGCTTGTTCTCAGCAAAATAGTTTATTGAGTGCATAATAAGGAACTTTATGTATTACAAAACAGTTTAACAAAGTCGCTGAAACTATCCCGAAACTTCGGGACAAAACTAAAAACTACCACGTACCACGCAACACGCACCACGTAACCAGCAACTCGCAACATCCCGTAATAACTCGAATTACTTAATTTTAAATTCCTTTTTTATTTTATCGACAGCGTCTAATTTTTCCCAAGCAAAAAATGTTACTTTCTTGTAATTTTTTTCTTTCTTAGATTTAGTTTTATCATCCGAATAATACACTTCTACTTCCTTTTCGTAAGGAGTTCTTCCGAAATGCCCATACGATGCAGTAGGCTCAAATATAGGATTTTTCAAGCCCAAAGTTTTAATTATATTGTATGGTCTTAAATCAAATAATTGAGTGATTTTTTTTGCTATATCAGCATTTGTAACAGTTTTGCCTTTATCATCTTTAATTTTTGTGGTATTAAACGTGTCAACAAAAATACTGACAGGCTTAGCCACACCAATAGCATAGGCTATTTGCACAAGCATTTCATCGGCAACTCCTGCTGCTACCATGTTTTTAGCAATGTATCTGGCTGCATAAGCTCCCGAACGGTCGACCTTTGAGGAGTCTTTTCCCGAAAATGCACCACCTCCGTGAGCACCTTTTCCGCCGTAAGTATCGACAATAATTTTACGACCTGTAAGTCCTGTATCGCCGTGAGGTCCTCCTATTACAAACTTGCCCGTCGGGTTTACAAAGTATTTAATTTTAGGGTCGCTGAGCATTTTTTTAACGTTAGATGGTACTTGCTCGGCTACTCTCGGAATCAAATATTTAATAATGTCAGCCCTTATTTGATTTTGCATCTCTTTGTCAGCTTTTGTTACAGCTTTTGGAGAGTTACTACTAGCCTTAACAAATTCGTCGTGCTGAGTTGAGATTACAATAGTATCTATTCTAATAGGTTTGTGATTGTCGTATTCGATAGTAACTTGTGATTTGCTATCAGGTCGCAGATACTTCATATATTTACCTTCGCGACGTATTTTTGCCAATTCCTGCAAAATAATATGCGCAATTTCAATAGGCATAGGCATTAAATTATCCATTTCGTTGGTAGCATAGCCGTACATCATGCCTTGGTCGCCGGCTCCTTGCTCTTCCGCATTTTTTTTGCCAACACCCATATATATATCGTCCGATTGTCCTTGAATTGTAGTAATAATACCGCACGAATTGTTATCGAAACGATACTCGGCTTTGTTATATCCGATTTTCTCTATGGTTTTACGTACCACAGTCTGAATATCGACATAACCCTTGGTTCTGACTTCTCCGCTACAAACTACCAAACCTGTTGTAACAAGAGTTTCTAAAGCTACTTTGCTATTTTCATCATAGCGCAAAAATTCGTCTAATAGTGCATCTGAAATTTGGTCTGCAACTTTGTCGGGGTGTCCTTCCGAAACACTTTCCGATGTATATAAATACTTCATCTTATATGATTTTAATTGGTTAAATAAATAAAATGGAAGATTTGGCTGCGGAAATGTTTTTAGCATTTTTTCATGTGGTTGCAAGCAATCAAATCTTTCCACTTGTAATAAACTTTTGCAAAGGTATATATTTTTTTAAATTACGAAATAAAACAGCAGTTTTTTTACACATTCATTCGCAAAATAATTGAAGGAAGTACATTTTATTTAAAATATAGAGACTTCGGTTTCGGTTGTAAATTGTTCGAGAAACAAAAATCCTTTTTGAGAGTTTCCTTTTTGATTTAAAAGTGGACTCCAAGTTGCTATTGAGTATCTTTCGGGGCAAATTGCAATTATTCCACCACCTACTCCACTCTTGCCCGGCAATCCGACTTTAAAAGCAAATTCACCCGATTCGTCGTAAAAACCACAGGTTTGCATTAATGCTTTTATTCTTTTGGCTTGGCTATCGTTTAACTGAATTTCGGGGTTGTTTATCCTAAATTTGTCGCTGGCTAGATACAAAAAAGCTTTCGATAACTCTTGGCAGCTTAATTCAATCGAACATATTTTAAAATAGAAGTCTAAAACCTCTTCGGGCTCATTATCAATATTGCCGAAAGATTTAATAAAGTTACATAACGCAACATTACGATAGCCGGCTTTCTTTTCAGATTCAGCCACCGTTTTATTGTAATAAATATCATCTATTTGCGTTACTTTTTTCATATAATCAAACAAATCCGACAGTGGGTTTTTAAGCTCGCTAACAAGCATATCGCAAACAACAAGAGCTCCGGAATTTATGAAAGGATTTCGGGGTATTCCTTTATCGCTTTCCAACTGTATAAGCGAATTGAAAGGCGTACCGGAAGGCTCAACGCCTACTCTTTGCCACAATTTTTCGCCAAACAGTACATAAGCATAACTCAAAATAAATATTTTGGAAATACTTTGAATTGAAAACGGAATTTGATAATCGCCTATGCCGTAATCATCGCCACTAACAGTTGATATATGAACACCAAAATAATTAGGGTTTACCTTGGCTAACTCGGGTATATAGGTTGCAACTTTGCCTCCCAAATTAATTCCCCTTACCTGGTTATATATATCTGTAATAATTGATTTATAATTTGGCATGTTTTCTAATTATTAAAAACTACTCGTAATTTATTTTTATTACCCACTTTGTCGGTTACGTGGAGTACAAATTCGTTTTGACCTTTTTTAACCAAATGATCGTAGGTGTACTTCATTGTTTTTGTTTTCGGATCCCACGAAACCAAAGCCCAGCTTCCATTCAAAACACCTTTATAATCGGCTATTCCTGACAATTCGTCGTAAACCTTAAAAATTAATACACCTGCATTTTTGCCGGTAACGTTGCTAATTGAAGGTTTTACCGTATCTATTTCTAATGCAAAATTACCAAAGCTGCGTGTTGTAAATGTAAAATATCCATTTTTGGTAAATTCGCCGCCTACCGAAGATTTTTTATTCTTTTTATCAATACGTACTGCTACAGCTTTTGAT
This sequence comes from Lentimicrobiaceae bacterium, assembly GCA_028697555.1. Classification (NCBI taxonomy): domain Bacteria; kingdom Pseudomonadati; phylum Bacteroidota; class Bacteroidia; order Bacteroidales; family Lentimicrobiaceae; species Lentimicrobiaceae bacterium. The sequence goes on from JAQVEX010000018.1 coordinate 13,168, forward strand.
TTTAATTTGTCGGGAATATTATTTTGTTTTATATCAATCGTTATGTTTTTGTGTAAGGGTACGTATGGTCTGTGAATTTGAAAAACATCGGAAAAGCTATTAGCATTTTGTTTTGTGCTACTATGATCAAAATATATGTCCTGATATAATGCTCCTTTCGGGATTGTTACTTCTATTTCATCATTGCTAAATTTGTTTTCTTGGTTGTACGAAAATAGATTTGTGAAAGTGCTTTCAATATTAGGAGTGGAGACAAAAACACTTTCGTCGGCACCTTTTACCCAAAATTCCAATACCGAAGTTTTATCGCTATAATCAGATATTTTTATTTCTACCTTGTAAATATTATTTGGTTGAAAGTTAAATATCCCGTTTCCATTAAAAGTGTTGAAAATAGAAAGCACATTTCCAGGCAACTTTTTAGTTATAATATATCTGCCGTTACCTTTTTCGTATTCGTAATAATCGATAGAAGCGTTTATATACCTTGATTCGTCAAAACTGAAACTATCCATTTTCATTTCAAACAAAGGTTCATCGTCAATAATCACTTCCATCTTGTACCAACCATTCCTGTCGTTTTTGGAAGTCATGCGGTCTATGGCTTTTACACCAAAGCTATACTCACCACTTAAAGTAATGGTATCGGCAGGTAGTTTGTACTTTTTGTCGGAAACTGCGATTACTTTAAAGATTTCATCGGATTGCGGGAAATTAGCTACTTCCGATTTATTTTCGGAATACAACTTAAAACTCTGAATTTCAGGATAATGAATATCATTTATTTTTACACCAAACAATAAAGGATTTAACGGACGTTCGGTTATAGTGTTTCTGACTTCAAAATGCAAGTGAGGTCCACCCGAAGAGCCTGTATTTCCGGCATAACCAATGATTTCACCTTTTTTAACCGAAATTTTATCGGCAAAAGGAGATGGAAACAAATCGACTGCAAAACTTTGTCTTCGATACTGTTGCTTAGTAACATACTCGGTTATAACATCGTTGTAATTTCGTAGGTGTCCGTAAACGGTAGTAATACCGTTGGCATGGCTGATATATAAAGCGTTCCCATAGCCAACAGGAGAAACTTTTATACGACTTACAATACCGTCGTCGGCTGCGAGTATTGGCAGACCTTCTCTTTGCTGGACTCTAAGGTCAACGCCCGAATGGAAGTGATCGCTTCTTAATTCTCCGAACGAACCGCTAAACGAAATTGGAATTGTTATTGGATGTGAAATCTGATCCTGTTTTATAACAAACTGCCCCAATAGTAAATTTGAGACAAAAAATAATAATACTACCGATAATGTTTTTTTCATACTACAAATGTATAAAAGTTGTGATAATGTGGTGGGTTGTTAATTGAAAAAGTTATAATAATTGATACTTGTTGTAGCCGTTAGCCGTTGGCTGAGTTTGGTGAATGGTGATGGGTGGTGGGTGATTGGTCATTTAAAAATTAGTAATAAACCTCGTATTTTCGGGCTGAACTCAGCTAATGGCTAAAAGCCAAGAGCTAAAGGCTAAAACAAAAAGGCTACCCACGTTTTATTATGAGTAGCCCCTTAAAATTAATTAACCCTTACATTAACCTATTTCCGATTTCTCCAGCCTGCATCACTCCTATATTCGGTGTGATAAATAATCAGGTTAGCATCGCTTTTATATTTTGTAAAATAGATTACCCAGTCGGCGTCGCTTTTGTATTCTGTATAATACCATATACCGCTGTCTTCTTTGGCGTCGCTTTTATATTGGGTAGTGTATACCAACATATCGGCGTCGCTTTTGTACTGAGTTACATAAACAATTTTGTCGGCATCGCTTTTGTACTGAGTTACATATACAACTTGCGCTTTAATTGATAGTGAGCAAATTAATATACTTGTGATTAAAATTAATTGTTTCATCATTATAAAATTTTAAAGGTTAAAGGTTTATTTGTTTTATTTAAAAATTTGTGTGATTCTGTTTTCCTTGCTGTAATCTTTAACAGTCTTTACATTTTGAATATGATTAATTAAAGCTTGAGCTGTAGTTATATACATAGAAGTGCCAACATCCTTATGTTCAAAATTGTATGCTGTAGCTGCGTACGAACTTATAGCTACCTTATAGGTTTTATTCAAATCTATGGGTTTGCCTTTTATAAATGCTTCAATTTTTTCCACATTTTTTTCGGCATCAAAAGTGTATTTTACATCAAAACCTGATGGTATAGTCTCGTTGTGATCTACCGGATAAGAAGCATACAAGTAATTAAGAATTTCTTGTCCTGTAAGATTAATTGTAAGCAATTCGTTGCCAAAAGGATCTAATTTATAGACATCTAATAGTGTGATATCTCCTTTTTTAAGCTCATTAATTCTGACTCCGCCAGGGTTTTGAAGAGCTACATCAGCATTAGCTATAATTCTATTAGCATCTGCCATTAAATAGCCTAACGCATCGTAAGTTGTAAAATCGGTACTTGCCTTACCTACCACGACAGATAATGTCGGAGAATCGTTATACTTGTCAACCATTGCTCTGATACTAGAATCTTCTTTTGTGAAATTCTCTATACTAATTAGTTGCGTGGTTATTGAAACTTTTTTGTTATCGACATTTATACGTTGCAAAGTTGCATTACGAAGTTTATTTCCAGCCTGCGTAATAACAATTCCGTTATGAACTTGTTGATCTTCCACAATTGTGTGCGAATGTCCACCTATGATAAGGTGCAAACCTTTATCTGCCATTATTTCCGATAGTATTACATCTTCTTCAAAACCAATATGCGTTAGGGCTACAAAAACATCGGCAGAATCTTTAAGAAATGCATAGTTTGGAGCTACTTCAAAAGGATTTGTGAAAACTAAATCTTGCACTCTAACCGGATGAGTATCGGGAATGCCTGTATTGTTGACTTGCAACAAACCTAAGAAAGCAACCTTAAGTCCATTGTTAAGTTTGTAAATTACGTAAGGTTTGACTTTAAAATCGGGGATTGTTGGTGCTTGCATGTTTGCACATAAGTAATCAAAATTTGATTTACGCATTAGTGCATCAAGTTCGTTCAAACCAACGTCAAATTCGTGATTTCCCAAACAAGTAAGATTAAATTTAACGGCATTCATCAGCTCTATCATTGGTAAGCCTTTTTCCGAATATTGGTCGTTAACGGGATTACCTGTTTGATTATCGCCGGCTGAAACCAACAACAAATCGGGATATACTCCACGTAAACTATCGACAAGTGCTGCAAATTTAGGGAAGTTGTCTACATTGGCATGCAAATCGTTTACCGACAATATTACAACTTCGTTTACATTTTGTTTTTTACAGTTGGTAAGCAAAAGCGGAATTATTAACAATCCGCAGAGTGCTATAAGTAATGTTTTGAAATTTTTCATGTTCTGTTTTTTTTGTTACAAAATTTTGATATTAATTTATTAAAAAATGTTTCTTTCTTTTCGTCGACCATTATTTTTAGTGTCGAATTTTCGGAAAGGCTTCCGTCCTTATCCACTACATTTCCATATCCATCTTTTACCTGTGGCAATGGATTAGGTAATTGCTGATTTTTAAGTACGTAATACTTCCTGACTGCATCTTTTACTTTGGCTCCTTCATGCAGTTGAATTACCGTATCGTTAACTTTTACGTTCATATGTTTATAATTTTATTTTTATATCGAGCATAAGCAATGCCACAATAAGCTTACATCTTAATTAAGTATTTATTAACAAAAAACTCATTATCAGCATCATTGCAAAGATAGAAAAATTATCTGTAATGAAATATCACCAACAACTTTTAATATTAAAAACTAACCTCAACTGCATCTTTGGCACCTTCAACAGATTTGAAATATGGTTTTTCTGTAAATGAAAACAATCTAGCAAATAAATTAGTTGGGAATCGTCTGACGTAAGTATTATATTCTTTAGACACCTCGTTAAAACGTCTTCTTTCGTATGCTATTCTGTTTTCTGTACTTTCTAACTGCGATTGAAGCGTAATAAAGTTTTCGTTGGCTTTTAAGTCGGGATAGCGCTCAATAACAAGCAAAAGCCGTGATAAAGCTTCGCTCAATATATCTTGCGTGCTTTGATATTGTGCCAAAATGTTTTCATTAATATCATCGTAGTTAACTTTAGTATTGGTGGCACTAGCACGAGCTTTAACAACCTCTTCTAATGTTTCTTGCTCGTGCTGTGCATAGCCTTTAACGGTATTTACCAAATTCGGAATAAGGTCGGCACGACGCTGGTATTGAGTTTCCACCTGACTCCAAGCTGTTTTTACATCTTCTTCGAACTTAACAAATCTATTATATATTCTAATTGTACTTAGCAGTAGAATTACAACTATAATAATTACCGATATAATTAATGTCTTAGTTTTCATTTATTTATTAATTTTAGTTATTACATAAAAACCTATATATACGGGAGTTAAATATGAATAGTGTAAAATAGACACATATTTTTCGTCAAAAGCTATTTGCAGCCACCACTTACGTCTCACTTGTTTTTAAAACAAGTGAGACGAATGTTAATTTGTGCTTTGTTCAACAAATACTGTTTGTACAGAAAAAACTTTTTACTCTATTGCTTGCATTCCAACATCCTCAATAGCTCCAATTAGTTTAATAGCTTTTTCCAAGGAATAATAGTTGTGAAACATAGTTACAGAACTTCTGATGGTGCCAACCATATTCATACCCATAGCCTGACGGAATACATTAGCAGGCGAATTTGGGTCATGGCTTGCTTCTTCACTATAAGCAACATTGATAAATCCGTTTAAGTACGGATGATCAATAGCTTCGGTAAGTTCCGGATAGTCTTCAGGAGTAGCTGTAATATTTCCTTGTGCAGAAGTAAGGTCTTCAACATCTTCGAACATATCGGTACGAATACGCATAAACTTTCCTCCTTGGCTTGGTAGAGTCAGGTCAGCTTGCTTATTTAAGAAGAATAAATTGTTGTTAACATGAATTTTTCTGCTTTCCTCGCGTGAATCAATACGTGTTTTGTCTAAACCTGAGAAACATGAGCCTCCTATAATATTATCGTGCACGTTATAATGTACTCCTGTCATGAAGCGGAAACCGTATCCCATATCTTCAAATTCTTTTGTACGGCTCCAAGCAAAAAGTATTGTATTATATGCAAACTCAACTTCTTCCTGTATAGCAGCGTGAGTAGCCGAGGTGCCACGAATTTCGACAGCAGCCATACGCGAGTTTAAAAACAAGTTGTTGATAACTCTGACGGTTGTAGTGCGTATTCCCATCTGAATACCATAGTTGCTGGCATTAAGGAATAAGCAGTTTTGTATTGTTATGTCGCAATTTTCGGCTGAACCACCCAAAAGCGGTTGAACATTAGATATTACGTCTCTTACTCCATGATTTCCACCTTTTGTTGGAGGCGGCAAAAATCTTCCGGTTTCAACTCCATCGGGCTGACCACGCTCGCTGTCGCTTGGACTAATACTATATCCGGTTTGCCAACCTCTATCTAAAATTAAACCGTCGAATACAACATTTGCATTTTTCAAGTTGACTGTAAGAAGGCTTTTATTAGACGAAGTACCTGATTGTTCCGGACGAGGCTGTATAGTTGTTTGATATTTTATTGGGTCGCGTTGCGAAAAGTCGCTATTGTAGCCTCCTATTAAACTAACAGCTTTATTTAGTTCAACAAAACCAATATTCATTAGCCCCAAATAATTACCTTCGGCTATGCGGATAACGTCTCCATCTCTGGCTTCATTAATGGCTTTTTGAATATTTTTATAAGGAGCATCTTTACTACCGTCGTTGCGGTTGCTGCCTGTTGAAAAAGAAACGTAAATATCGTTACCTTTTGCTTTTACTACAGATACAGTACCTGTACTTGAACTTGAACTTGAACTTGAACTTGAACTTGAACTCGTGGTAGTAGTTGTAGGTTTGTTGCCTTTTCTGCCGGCGCCCTTTTTAGCCGATTGTTCAATCTTATCGAAACCTTTTTCGGTTGTTTGATACGACTTTTGCTTAACCTTTTGCTCTACTCTTTCTTCGGTAGAGCGCTTAATTTGCTTACCAAGTCTTTTTACGTCAATTTGAGCATTTGTTGGAGTTGCTATTAAGCATATAAATGCCACCACTAGTACGCCAATTAATTTTTTCATTTTATTTAATATTTATTTGTGTTAATAATTTTATGATGAGTGATGGGTCTCGAGTTACGAGTTACGAGTTACGAGTTATGAGTTATGAGTTATGAGTTATGAGTTACGATTCTACAAACTCAATACTAAATACTCAGAACTCAGAACTCAATACTCTCCCGAAACTTCGGGATAACCCGTACCGCGCAACACGCAACTACCTATTACTCAATCTGTTAATTTGCTCTTGTTGGTCTCTTACAATTTGTTCCAACTCTTGTATAGCTTTAACCAATACGGGTATTATTTCGGCATATTTTACGCCGTAATAGGTATGGTCGGCATCTTCGGGAGTTTTGCCTTTTTCGGCAACAACTGCGTCGGGTATAATTTGTTGCAATTCTTGAGCTGAGAAACCTAAGTTTCTGCCTGTTCCCAATCTAACGCCCTCATTTTTCCATTGATAGCTTATAGGACGCAATTTTAATACCGATTGCAAGCCGTAGTTTAGGTCTTGTATAGCCGATTTGTCGCGTTCGTCACTGGTTTGTATGGTACCGTTTGTCGCCCATACTGCAGTAAATCTTCTAGCCGATTCTCCTAATATAGCACCTTCGTCACTGGCGGGCTCTAAGTATCCGAAAGTACCACTAAAATTGCCAAAAAATAGACCTGCACCGGTTCCGCTATCTTTTCCGGCATAAATGTAAAGTCCTTGATTACTATTAACCATATCTGTTCTTAAAGCAAAATATTGATTTGTACCTATCATCCTGAGCGTGCCTGCTACAACACTTGAATTACTTCGAGCTTCAACTTCAAAAAATTTGTTTCCATTAGCTTTATTAATTCGGATAGCAGGACTGTTTCCATCATATTTATTTTGTATAACAAGTGCCGCCTTACTGTTTGAATTATTTTCAAGCTCTAAAGCAACACCGCCTGAATTTGTATTTCTGAAAACAGCTGCAGCGTGTGTGCTACTGTTAGTTCCTGCCATTATACCTCTTTGTGTACCACCATCAACTCTGAGCTTTGAACCAGTGTACCAGTCAGTTGAGGTGCTTATTTCACCAATATCAACTCTACCTGAATTGTGGTTAATAACAAATGGTGTTGCGCTGTTATTACTAGAATTACCAGGGTCTGGTCCTATTTTTAAGTGCTTGTCAGTTCCAACATCATATATAGACCAACGCTTGTTTAAATCTATTCTGGCTGGAATAGCATAATCCGGACTACTACCTCCATCAATATTCATAGAAGTCCAAGAATTAGGATAGCCTAAATAAATATCACCTGCATCATATGTAAAGTTATCACTACCGCCAAAGGCCCCGCTATTATTGTACTGTACAGAACCATAGTTACCGCCTGGTGTTCCGCCACCGCTACCGGTGTTATCATTAGCCGGCGCCCATGTGCTACCGTTCCATTTTAATACTTGTCCGTTTAAAGCTCCTTGTTGGGCTATTTTTAGCTTGTTAGCCGTTGTGCCCTCTCCTGCCAGCGTAGCATCGGTTTGTACTACTTGTGTACCCCAGTTGTCGCCACCGCCACTGCTGGGTAGGGTTACTGTGTTACCTTGGCTTATGGTTAGCTGTGTGCCGCTTATGCTCAAAGTTTGCAACTCGTTGGTTGGGTCGGCGTCGGCGTCGTTTATATTTACAACGTCTTGTGCCAAGCGTGCATATGGTACCGATAACATCTCAAAGGTACCCATATCCACGTAGTTAGTACCACCATGCTCATCTACGCCTATTTGTAACCATTTGGTGCCGGTTCCCCAGTTTATTGCTCCAAACGAACCATATATGGGGTTGCCATAACCTATTATGGCATTAAAAGTTCCTAAGGAATTTGTCCATGGGGTATGACGTTCCGAAAACACCTCACTTCCGCTACTTGAGCCTGTACGAATTGTGAATTTAACGGCTATTTGTTTGTTTGCTATTGGTGTGCCTGCTGCATTGCGGGCTACTGCCTGATAATTAATCTTTTGGGGTACTTGACCCATCAGGCTTATGCTTAAAAGGCTTAATAAGATTACTAAACCAAAAAGTGTTATTTTTTTCATATTTGTGTATTTTTTTTAATTAATGTTTAGGTTAACTTTTTGTTTTGTTTAATTTATTTTACAATTGTTATCTTTTTTAATGCTCTATAAGGTTTTTGTTCGCCTCCTTGCAAGTGTATGTAATAAACTCCTGCACTTAGGTGTTCAACCTGTATTTGAGCATTAAGACGATTACCCGGCTCTAAGGTGAGTTTGCCGGCTGATAGTAGCTTACCACTGTTGTCTAACAAACTGTAAGTGCAAGCTCCGTCTGCCGGTAATGTGCCTTGAAGGTTTACAACATCTATTGCCGGATTTGGATAGCATGAAATTGAGTTGTCGATGATTTCGGGCTTGGGTACGTTTACGTAACCCTCATCACCTTGTTGATAACCCTGAGTTATGTAAAAATTAGCAGGGTTAATGTTTTCAACCGGTGTAGGCTGACCCATTGTCCACGACAACTGCAAATTACCTCCGGTGCTGTTAGTTCCGCATGAACTCAACACCTGACGTGGAATACTCTGAGAATATAGTAAAGATACTATAAACAGAGACAACGCAATTAATGTGAATTTTCTTAACATAATGTTGTTTTTAATTGATTAATATAATTTTAGCTGGTTTTTTATCCCGCACCTGCGGCATTTTTGTGTTTTTTGTTTTTTGCTTCACCTCCTTTCTTGTTTTTAGTATTAATATTAGTTTTCATGTGGGTTTTTAATTTTTTTTAGGTACTCAACCATCTTTTTACGTTGCAAAAAAACATAAAAAGATAATACAAAAAACAGGTATTTCTACCTGTTTTTCTTAAAAATTTGGGTTGGTGGGTGATGGGTGGTGGGTGGCAATGTACAATTAGCAATTAGCAATTAACAATTAGTAATTAGTAATTAGTAATTAGTAATTGATAATTACTCATTGATAATTGCTAATTGATAAAAAACCAGCAACACGAAACACGTAACCCGCAACTACTTATTACTCAATTTGTCAATTAGTTTCTGTTGGTCGTTTACAATTTGTTTCAACTCTTGTTGTTCGTTTGTAGTTTTTTCCAACATTTGCTCTAACTCTTGTATAGCTTTAACCAAAACGGGTATTATTTCGGCATATTTTACGCCGTAGTAGGTATGGTCGGCATCTTCGGGGGTTTTGCCTTTTTCGGCAACAACAGCGTCAGGTATAACTTTTTGTAATTCTTGAGCCGAGAAACCTAAGTTTGTGCCTGTGCCCATTCTGATATCTTCATTTTTCCATTGATAGCTAATAGGACGCAATTTTAATACAGATTGCAAGCCGTAATTTAGGTCTTGTATAGCCGATTTATCGCGTTCGTCACTGGTATTTATTGTACCGTTTGTTGCATATAATGCTATAAATCTATACCCGGCTTCTCCAAGTTGAACCTTATCGTTAGTTACAGGGTCAAGGTAAGCCTTATTACCTGTCGGGTAATACCCAAAAAATAAGCTTTCTCCGACAGAACTGCTTTCACCAGCATAAATATAAAGACCTCTGTTGGCATTAACAATATCTGTCCTCAAATGAAAATATCTATCAGTTCCATAACCTTCAATATACCCCCCATTATTGTCCGAGTTTCCATAAGTACCCAATCTAAGAGCTAGGTTATCGTTAGATTTATAAGCATCTATAAATCCACCTCCACTGTTATTGGCTTTATTTATACGAAGTGCCGGCTTACTGCTTGAACTACTTTCAAGCTCTAAAGCTACACCATTTGTAGATGCATTCTTTAGAAGAGCTGTAGGATACATAGCTGAATTATTAGCTGCCGTAATTGCTCTGAGTTCAGCAGCTTCAACTCTTAATTTTGAAGCAGTATGTATCATGCTTATACTAGTTATTTCACCAATATCTACACTACCTGTGTTGTACTTAATAACAATAGGTGTTGCGTTGTTATTACTAGAATTACCAGGGTCTGGTCCTATTTTTAAGTGCTTGTCAGCTCCAACATCATATATAGACCAGCGTTTGTTTAAATCTAATCTGGCTGGTACATTGTAATTTGGATCACCTCCACCATTAATATTTATTGAAGCATGTACACTTGGATATTCAACATATAAGTCGCCTGAACCACTGTATGTAAAGTATTCATTTCCTCCAAAAGAACCGCCACTATTGTACTGTACAGCACTTGAGCTACCGCCTGGTGTACCGCCACTGCTACCGGTGTTATCATCAGCGGGTGCCCATGTGCTACCGTTCCATTTTAATACTTGTCCGTTTAAAGCTCCTTGTTGGGCTATTTTTAGCTTGTTGGCAGTGGTTCCGTTTCCGGCTAGTGTTGCATCGGTTTCTACAACTTGTGTACCCCAGTTGTCGCCACCGTCAGGCAAAGTTACAGTATTACCTTGGCTTATGGTTAACTGTGTGCCGCTTATGCTCAAAGTTTGCAACTCGTTGGTTGGGTCGGCGTCGGCGTCGTTTATATTTACAACGTCTTGTGCCAAGCGTGCATATGGTACCGATAACATTTCAAAGGTACCCATATCCACGTAGTTAGTACCACCATGTTCATCTACGCCTATTTGTAACCATTTGGTGCCGGTTCCCCAGTTTATTGCTCCAAACGAACCATATATGGGGTTGCCATAACCTATTATGGCATTAAAAGTTCCTAAGGAATTTGTCCATGGGGTATGACGTTCCGAAAACACCTCACTTCCGCTACTTGAACCTGTGCGAATTGTGAATTTTACTGCAATTTGTTTGTTTGCTATGGGGTTGCCTGCTGCATCGCGGGCTACTGCCTGATAATTAATCTTTTGGGGCACTTGACCCATCAGGCTTATGCTTAAAAGGCTTAATAAGATTACTAAACCAAAAAGTGTGATTTTTTTCATATTTGTGTATTTTTTTTAATTAATGTTTAGGTTAACTTTTTGTTTTGTTTAATTTATTTTACAATTGTTATCTTTTTTAATGCTCTATAAGGTTTTTGTTCGCCTCCTTGCAGGTGTATGTAATAAATTCCTGCACTTAGGTGTTCTACCTGTATTTGAGCATTAAGACGATTACCCGGCTCTATGGAGAGTTTACCGGCTGATAGTAGCTTACCACTGTTGTCTAACAAACTGTAGGTACAAGCTCCATCTGACGGTAATGTACCTTGAAGGTTTACAACATCTATTGCCGGATTTGGATAGCATGAAATTGTGTTGTCGATGATTTCGGGCTTGGGTACGTTTACATAACCTTCGTCGCCTTGTTGAAAGCCAGGTGTTATGTAAAAATTGGCGGGGTTAATGTTTTCAACCGGTGTAGGCTGACCCAAAGTCCACGACAACTGCAAATTACCTCCGGTGCTGTTAGTTCCGCATGAACTCAACACCTGACGTGGAATACTCTGAGAATATAGTAAGGATACTATAAACAGAGACAATGCAATTAATGTGATTTTTTTTAACATAATGTTGTTTTTAATTGATTAATATAATTTTAGCTGGTTTTTATCCCGCACCTGCGGCATTTTGGTTTTGGTTGTTTTTTGATTCTACTCCTTTCTTGTTTTTAGTGTTAATATTAGTTTTAATGTGGGTTTTTAAGTTTTTTAGGTACTCTACCTTCTCTTCATGTTGCAAAAAAATATAAAAAGATAATACAAAAAACAGGTATTTCTACCTGTTTTTGTTAAAAAATTTTGTAATGATTGGTGGGTAGTGGTCAGTGGTGGGTGGTGGTGGGTGGTGGTCGATGGTCGGTGATGGGTGATGAGTGGTCGGTGATGGGTGATGAGTGGTCGGTGATGGGTGATGGGTGGTCGGTGATGGGTGATGAGTGGTCGGTGATGGGTGATGAGTGGTCGGTGATGGGTGTGTTTTCAGTTCTGAGTCTGGAGTGATGAGTCTGGAGTGATGAGTTAGAAATTAGGAGTTACGATTCTACAAACTCAATACTATATACTAAATACTCAGAACTCTCCCGATATTTCGGGACAATACTAACACGGAACAGCCAAAAGCTAAAAGCTAACAGCCCCGAGACTTCGGAGGCTAAAAGCTGTTGTTAATTGCATTCAAAACTATAGTTTTGAAGAAATCTTGTAAGTCGATGCCGGCGGCTCGTACTTGTTGGGGAATTATACTGGCTTCGGAAAAACCGGGAACGGTGTTAATTTCTATAAACCACCATTGTTCGTCTTCGGTAAGGAAGAAATCTGCTCTAACAACGCCTTTACATGCGTAATGCCTATAAATATCTACTGATAGTTTTTGACATTGCTTAGCCAATTCTGCCGAAATATTTGCAGGTGTTATTTCATCAGCTTTTCCTTTGGTGTATTTGGCTTCGTAATCGAAAAAGTCGTTATGCGAAATAATTTCGGTAATTGGGAGTGCAACAATTTTTTCCCCGTCGAAATAAACTCCGCAAGCTAATTCGCGACCTTTTATCATTTTTTGAGCCAAAACTTCGTCATCTTCAGCAAAAGCCTTATCAAATGCAGCTGGAACTTCCTCAGCTTTATAAACTTTACTTATTCCACAACTGCTTCCCGATTTATTAGGCTTTACAAAAAATGGCAAACTCAATTCTCTAACCAAAAAATCTATATCAATAGCATCGCGTTTGGTGTAATAAAATGTTTTGGGCACATTTATCCCATGAAATGCAGCAATTTGATTGCACAAATACTTATTAAAAGTAAGTGCCGCAGTTGTTACATTACAAGACGTATAAGGAATATTTGCCATATCCAAGTAACCTTGTAGCTTTCCGTCTTCGCCTGGCGTGCCGTGTATAGCTATGAAAGCCACGTCGAACTTAATATTGTTACCTTTTACATTCAGACAATTAAGGTTTCTGTCGAAATAGTATTCCGAAGCTTCTGAGTCCTTATATATCCATTCGTTATTATAAATATCAATAGGATAAACGTTGAATAAGTTTTTATCCAAACATTTATTTACCATTTTGGCACTTTCTATAGAAACGCTTCTCTCGCCCGAATTTCCTCCAAAAAATAATGCTACGTTGTGTTTTTTCATATGATTTAATTTTTATCATTGGTGGTGGGTGATGGGTGTCGGTGGTCAGTGGTCAGTGACTGGTGGTTGGTGTTATTCTCCATACACCATACACCATTCACTATTCACCATACACTCCCGAATTCTCTGAACAAGCTATTCACCATACACCATACACCATACACCATACACCATTCACCAATTTCCGACTACAAAAGTAAAAAAGAATTAGGATATTACTAAGTGTTATTAAAAAAACTTATTGCTATTGGCTACGCCTCCCAATTCGTATGCTTTTGTAGAGTCTGTGTATCAAAAATTAGCTTTAAAGGTTTTAATCTGTTTTGCTTTAATTCAAAGACATAAATAGCCTTTAGCCAAAAGCTTAAAGCAAAAATGAAAAATCCGAAAAATATTATACTTTTGCAGTAAATTAAAAGTTTGCAACAATAAATTAACTATGCTACAGTTATTTAAATGTAACAAAACATCTATTTTTTGTTATCATTTATAACACGCTGTAATAACTTATTTGTATGAAGTTTAGAGAGTTTATACTTAAAAAGTCATTTTATAGAGAATTGTTATTTTCTGTAATAATAATAATTGTTCTGGCAATAATATTTATGTTTTTGTCGGGCTTATACACAAGGCATAATGCATCGGTAATTACACCTGATTTAACAGGCTTAACTATGGACGAAATTAATTTGATAAGCAATATCGACGATTTTAACATTTGTGTAATCGACTCCGTGTTCGACGATGACAACAGACCCGGAAGTGTTATTTCGCAAGACCCTTTGCCTTTAACAAAAGTAAAACCAAACCGCAACGTTTATGTTATTTTGGTTTCACATCAGCCCGAAAAAGTTTTACTGCCCGAGCTTCGCGATTTATCTCTCAGACACAGTCTTTCGCTACTAGAAACTTACGGTTTGCAAGTGGGCAACATTAAATACGTTCCCGATATTGCCGAAAACGCCGTTTTAGATTATTTCATAGACGGTGTTAGGATAAAAGGCAATGAAATTATCCTCAAAAAATCTGTAATTGATTTGGTTGTCGGTAAGTCAATGACAGGCATTAACGAATATTTACCTTTTATGATAGGAATGTCGAGACATGATGCCATAGAATATCTAAAACAAAACGGATATTATAATGTAAGCGAAATTTTTGATGGCACTTCCGATTCTACCAATGCTGTGGTTTATAGTCAAATGCCGGAATTTGCACCAAATATGAAAATTACAAGCGATGTTAATATTATTCTTACATACAAATCGAGCAAAGATTTAAACTTTGAAGAATATATTGAAGAAATGAAAGTCAAATACAATTATTTTGATACCGAAACACCTGAAAATACAGGCATTAATAACGAACCTTATTAAAATGAATCGCAAAATATTAATAATCATAATACTTACATTATTCGTTGGAACCTTATATTCGCAGGAAATAATAAGCTTTCCGGGGAATTTGGTTAAAACAAAGGAGCAATCCGATGATAATCGTAGGTCAAAAAATTCAAACTACGTCAAGCTACCTTTTTACGACGATTTTTCAAGAATAACCGGAGCCCCAAATAAAGACCTATGGGAAGATGACGATGCATACATCAACACTGATTATGCAAAATTTCCGCCTACTATTGGAGTTGCAACCTTAGACGCTGTCGATGCAAGCGGCGCTTTACATCCGGGTGCAGGCACATTTCCGTTTCGTGCCGACGAATTAACTTCAAATCCTATACGTTTAGATTCTGTATTCCTAGGAACAAACAAACCTATTACAATCGCCGATTCGGTTTACTTAAGTTTTTACTATCAGCCTCAAGGAAATGGTTTAATGCCGGCACTTAAAGATTCGCTAATACTTGAATTTCATTCTCCGGGTACATACGATACAATTTTTGAACAAAACGACACTATTATAAGTAAAGCGTGGGATTACGTTTGGTCGTCTGCAGGCGGAGTTACTGCCGATAATTTTGCTATTTCGGAGTATAGATATTTCCGACAAGTTATGATACCCATTGTTGATAGTGCAAAATACTTCAAAAAAGGATTTCAATTTCGTTTCAGAAATATTGCAAGTCTCGCCGACAACTTTTTACCTGATTGGCGTAGCAACTGCGACCACTGGAATATTGATGTGGTTTGGCTCAACGTGGGCAGAAATATAAATGATACATTAGTCAAGGATGTTGCCTTTGCCGATAAGGCTCCTTCTATGCTCAAAAACTATAATGCAATGCCTTACGCCCAGTACAATGCTAATTTCTTGAACGAAATGAAAGACACATTGACTATCCGCATTGCCAATTTGGATAATCAGCCCCGAAACCTTACCTACCACTATCTTATGAGAAAAGATAGCAGACCTTACGATTCGGTGTATGGTGGAGGAAGCTATTACATTATGCCCTATAATTCAAACGGTTATAGTCAGTATAGACCTTTTGCACGTCCGCCCGTTGCTAGATTTTTCCCGTTGGGAACAAATCAAACTACGGTGTTTAAAGTGTGTCATGTAATCTCCAACGATCCAAATCCTTTGTTTAATCACAACGATACAATAATTTTTGACCAAATATTTAGTAATTATTACGCTTACGACGATGGCACAGCAGAAGCCGGTTTCGGTCTTAATAACGTAGCCGGAGCTTATGCCGTTAGGTTTAACTTAAATGTAAAAGATACGCTTCATGGTATTCAAATATACTTTAATCAGGTGGTGGGACAAACCAACCAAAAAAACATTGACCTTATAGTTTTGAACGATGTCAACGGCAGACCCGGAAATATTATTAAAACCATGCCACATGTAAAGCCTATATATAGCAGCAACATTAATCAGTTTGTAACGTACTGGTTCGACAAGCCTATAATTATTTCAGCCGAACAGTTTCCCGGACTTATATTTTACATAGGCTGGCGACAATATTCCAACGACAACCTAAATGTTGGCTTCGACAGATACAACGATTCTCACCAACACAGATATTACAATATATCCGGAATTTGGGAAGAAGCTAATCCTTCGCTATATGGCTCGCTGATGATGCGACCTGTTGTTGGATACAGAAATCCTTTGTCAAAGCCTGTAAATGCAGATAAAGTCAATAATTTAACGGTATCTCCCAATCCATCTGATGGAAATGTACAAATACAAATTCCCGAAGTATGGAAAACATTAGAAGCATCGGATATTATATGTCAGTTGTTTTCTTCGGAAGGAAAAAAATTATGGCAAGGTTATTATCAAAATAAATTCGACTTTTCGTTCCTAAAAAGTGGTATTTATTTCATCAATGTAACTAACCTGAAAAATAATCAAAAGGCGTTTGGAAAAATTGTTATTGTTAGATAGTTTTTGTTCAGTATCTTAAGTTTGATATGGAAGACAATAATTTAGATGAATTATACGAAGATTCGCAATCGGAAGCCGAATTGTACGAGCATCATAATATTATAGTCGATAAGGGTCAAACGCTCATCCGAATTGATAAATATTTAACGGGAAGGTTGCAAAACACTTCCCGCAACAAGATACAGCAAGCTGCACAAGCCGGCAATATACTTGTAAACGGTAAAAGTGTTAAGTCTAACTATCGCGTTCATCCGAAAGACGAAATCTCAATTGTATTGTCATTTCCGCCTCGCGATAAGGAAATTATTCCCGAAAATATACCTTTAAATATAGTTTACGAAGATGACGACCTGATTGTTGTAAATAAAGAAGCCGGAATGGTTGTGCACCCCGCCTACGGAAATTTTACGGGCACTTTGGTAAATGCTTTGGCTTATTATTTAGACGTAAAAAACTCCGACGACGATAGGATTTTCCTTGTACATCGTATAGATAAAGATACTTCGGGTTTGCTTTTAGTTGCCAAAAACGAAGAAGCTCAAACAATATTAGCCGGAAATTTCTTCAATCATAAGGTTGACAGAAAATATACTGCATTAGTTTGGGGAAATGTTGAAAATGACGAAGGCACGATTGAAGGAAATATCGGCAGAAATCTGAAAAACCGTTTAATAATGGATGTATTTCCTGATGGCGAGTACGGCAAGGAAGCAATAACACACTACCGCGTGCTGAAACGCTTTTATTACGTTACTTTGGTAGAATGTGTTTTAGAAACGGGCAGAACTCACCAAATAAGGGCTCACATGAAATACTTGGGTCATCCTTTGTTTAACGACGAGCGTTATGGTGGCGACAAAATTTTGAAAGGCACTACCTTCAGTAAATATCGACAATTTGTCCAAAACAGTTTTAATATTTGTCCGAGACAAGCCCTACATGCCACGACTTTAGCGTTTACACATCCGAAGACAAAAAAGCAAATGCACTTTACCTCCGATTTACCGCAAGATATGACCGAACTTGTAGATAAATGGGATAATTATACAAAGTACAACCTCAACAATAATTAAAAAAAACGGCAATTCTATAAGCGGGGTTCTGTCATTTTTGTGTTTACAAAAAGTTCTATCATTTATCTAGGACTAACGTCGCCGTTAGCCTCAATCGACCTACCCTCCAACATCAGACGAGCAGCCTTTACTCAAAAAATTGAGACGTTGGTTTATTTGGTCTTTCAACTCATAAGGTTTACCCTCGACCTGTATCACTACCTGCCGACGTGGTCTCTTACACCGCGATTGCACCCTTACCAATTTCTTGGCGGTATATTTTCTGTGGCACTTGCTGTTTGCGCACTCGGTACGCAACCTTCCCGTTAGGAAGTATGATGCTCTGCGTTGCCCCGACTTTCCTCGTTTCAAAAAATGAACCGCGATAGAACGAATTGCCGTGCTGCAAAGGTAATAATTTGCTGTAATTTATTATTGTTTTGAGAATAAAGATGTTAAAACATATTATAAGCCGACATCTCACCAAACCCCATTTATTTCCTCATTACATTTTGGGCATTTGCCTGTAAAGCCATTGGTTTCAGTGTGGTAGTTGTTTCTTTTTATTAAAGTTTTTCCGCAGTTCGGACAAAGTGTGTTTCCTTCTTCGTTGTGGACATTTCCAAGGTAAACGTATTTCATTCCCTTTGATTTAGCAATTTGTGCAGCTTGTTCAACTGTTTTTACAGGCGTAGCCGGTACATTTTGCATTTTGTAAGCTGGGAAAAAGCGACTGAAATGTAATGGCGTTTCAGAAAACCCATTATCGACCAACCACTCACACATTTCACTTATCATTTTCATATCGTCGGTGTGATTTGGAATTATTAAATTTGTTATTTCCAACCAAATACCATTATCTCGTAAAATCTTCAAATTGTTTAAAATGGGTTCTAATCTTGCACTTGTAATTTCTCTATAGATTGAGTCATTAAAAGCTTTTAGGTCGATATTGGCTGCATCTAAATATGGAATAAGTTCTTTTAAGGGTTCGGGATTTATGAATCCGTTTGAAATTATAATGTTTTTTATTCCTGCTTTTTTAGCAAGTTTGGCTGTTTCTAACACAAATTCATAAAAAATCGTAGGCTCGGTGTAAGTATATGCAATTGATTCGGATTTGTTATTTATTGCAGAGGCAACGATTTGCTCAGGTGTAGCGCGGATATATCTTACCTGCGTAGGACTGCTTTGCGATATTTCCGAGTTCTGACAGTTTTTACAATTCAAATTGCAACCTGCTGTTCCTATTGAGAAACTAGTAGAACCTGGCAAGAAGTGATACAAAGGCTTTTTCTCAATTGGGTCGATGTGTACGGCTACCATGTTCCCGTAACTTAAGCTGACTAATTCGCCGTTGACGTTTTGCCTTGCTTTACAACGTCCCATTTTGCCTTCACTAAGTACACATCCGTGCGGACACAAAGTGCATTGAACTAATCCATCATCTAATTTTTGGTAGTACATAGCCTGATTTTTACTCTTTTTTGCAAAATCTTTTTCCGAAAAAACTATAGCCTCGTAAGTGTAAATATCGGCATCTTTCCAGCCTGTGTAGCCTATTCCGGCTTTATCGCGGGCACAATGTCCCAAAAATTCTTCCAAACTCCAACCTGTAGAAGTTGCAACCTGCGGTAAAAACGTGCCTGAACGACCGTTTTTCACAATATAAATACCATGTTTACCAAGCTCAATTTCATCAACAGATTTGATTTTTTTAAACGGCGTTAAAACAGAGATTTCTATTTCAACCTCATCTAATTCTTTTGCAGAAATAGGAGAAAAACGATAGTCCTCGGTTGCGGCAGCGACAGCCATTTCTGCAACAACTTCGTAAAGCGGTATATTGGGTTCAAACCTACCAATACAACCTCGCAAATTTGAATTTTTATTGAAAGTTACAAAAGCACCGCATTTTTCGTTCAAGTTTGCAGAAAACTTAGTGCCTGATAAATCTAATCTTCTGTTTTCTTTAATCCTTGCTTCGGCACTCGCTCTAGCTATTCGTAATAGTTCAATTTTATCTTCATCGCTTAAAGAAAAACCCGACTCGTTATTTTCGGTAACTGAAATTGCCCAATAGCCAACTACCCTATCGTTGCTGCCATAAGGCGAATCGCCGGAGTTTTGGTACTGAATTTTGTTGTATGAATATTTTCCGTCTGTCAAATACATCAATGCCAAAACGGAATTTACAGCACAGCAACCTGTTGAAAGGTTTTTAATATTGGTTTTTGTATTTGTAATTTTTATTAACTCGTCTGGATTACCGGTAACTATGGCGTTTGCTGTCTGCAAGTCTATATCAACGGCATCGTCATAATCGGGGTAATGAGAAAAATCGGTAGAGACTACAAAAATGTTTTCTTCATTCCAATAAGGTTTTAGTACATCTGCAATCGTTTTGGCGTTTTCAGCACCGTCAAAACCCATGACAATAGGCACAATTTGAAAATCGTTTTTCAAATGATATTGCAAAAACGGCAATTGTACCTCAATGCTATGTTCAGTTTTATGAGCTTCGGCGACGTACGAGAAAATCCTGTTGTTCTTAATCAGTTCATTGCAGATTTCAGTATTAACCTTCACTTCGCCTATTGATGTTTCGTAATTGCCAATATTATATACCGACGCACCTTTAAAGTACGTTGTGTGGCTCGACGCGATTATGAAAACGTTTTTATACTGCTGGTTCGGATTTATTTGATTAATAGCCGAAGCTGCGACTTCGCCACTAAAAACATAGCCAGCATGTGGCGATATTACTGCTCTTGCATCTTGTTGTCGATTTTTTGCACTTGCAAAAAGAGTTTGCAAATCTTTGGTTAATTGTTCTTTGGTACCGGCATAAAATTGACCGGCAACGGCTGCTTTACGATTCATAATTGTTGAGTTTTTTGTGTTTTGCGAAAAACAGTTTGTCGTAAGGAAAAACAAAGACAAACAAAGAAAACAATAAGTAATTAATTTTTGCTTATTCATTTTAACTTGGTTTTTTTACAAATGTAGTAAAAAAAACTGATGTTGGTTGAAATATAAAATCTGTTTTTAAAAGAAATTAAATAATAGTTTGTTCAGAACTAAGAAAATATTTCTACTACTACTCTACAAATACACATTTTTCTAAACATTCTTTTTGATAAAAAGCATATTAAATTCCTCCTCAAAATTGTAATTAATTGAATCAGTTTTACTTAGAAAACACTTATCAAAAAACCACAGCTATACAATATTCAGCACAGAAATTTATTTTTGATTTTTGTTTGTTTTAGAGATTTTAAGGTGTAGTTTTGCACCCGATTTTGATGCGATAGTTGGCTAAAATGTCCAATTTGTCAATATTCAAAAGATAGTGCGAGTCACTTTTCAGATTTTGAACTGTGGGGTCGTATTTTTTTATTTTAATGTATAAGAAAAAAGAAAAGATAAGTTTTTAAAAATTTTAAAATTACAATTCATGCTATGGACTTTAATTTAACAAAAACTGAAAAGTTATTTCTGCAAATGATACACGAGTTTGCCGAAAAAGAGGTTAAGCCGTTGGCTGCCGAAATTGATGAGCAGGAACGATTTCCTATTGAGACGGTAAAAAAAATGGCAGAAATAGGTTTGATGGGCATTCCCGTGCCAAAAGAATACGGCGGTGCTGGTGGTACAAATTTAGTATACTCAATGGCTGTTGAGGAACTTTCGCGCGTTTGTGCAACAACAGGTGTAATTCTTTCGGCTCACACATCGTTGTGTGTTGCTCCAATTCTTGAGAACGGCACCGACGAACAAAAACAAAAATATTTGCCTAAGCTATGCAGTGGCGAATGGATTGGCGCTTTTGGTTTGACAGAACCGAATGCAGGCACCGACGCATCGGCACAACAAACAACGGCTGTTGAAGACGGTGATGATTACGTGCTAAACGGCAACAAGATTTTTATTACCAATGCCGGATATGCTCATGTGTTTATCGTTTTTGCAATGACCGATAAATCACAAGGAACTAGAGGCATTTCGGCATTTATAGTTGAAGCTGGTACCGAAGGGTTTACGATTGGTCGTGAGGAACACAAATTAGGTATTAGGGGCTCGTCAACTTGTGAGCTTATATTCGACAATTGCAGAATTCCGAAAAGCAATTTGCTTGGCAGATTGAACAGAGGTTTTGGTCTTGCTATGAGAACTCTTGATGGTGGACGCATTGGTATTGCTGCTCAAGCTCTTGGCATTGCTCAAGGTGCAATAGATGAGACAGTTAAATACACTAACGAGAGAAAACAGTTTGGAAATCCTATTTCCGCTTTCCAAAATACCAGGTTTCAGATGGCTGACCTTTACACAAAAGTTCAGGCTTCGAGGTTGCTTGTTCGTTCGGCTGCTTTCAAAAAGGATAGTGGAGTTCCTTATTCAGTTGACGCCGCTATGGCAAAACTTTTTGCTTCCGAAACTGCAATGGAAGTTGCTAACAAAGCTATACAATTTCACGGCGGATACGGATATACACGTGAATATCCCGTTGAAAGAATGTTGCGTGATGCAAAAATTACCGAAATTTACGAGGGAACTTCAGAAGTTCAACGTATGGTTATTTCTGCAAACCTTTTTAAATAATTATTTTAATTTTTTTGACCATGAATATAGTTGTTTGCATAAAACAGGTGCCCGACACCAACGAAATAAAGATAAATCCCGAAACAGGAACACTAATTAGAGAAGGTGTTCCAAGTATTATGAACCCCGACGATAAGAGCGGCTTGGAGCTCGCATTGCAACTGAAAGACAAGCACGGTGCTCATGTTACAGTTCTATCAATGGGACCGACTCAAGCCGACTTTATGCTGCGCGAAGCATTAGCAATGGGAGCCGACCGTGCAATTTTATTATCGGACAGAAAATTTGCCGGAGCAGATACTTTAGCTACTTCAAATGCATTGGCTGCTGCACTGAGAAAAATTGGCTTCGACCTTGTAATAGCCGGTCGTCAAGCTATTGACGGCGACACAGCACAAGTTGGTCCGCAAATTGCCGAACTACTTGATTTACCACAAGTATCGTATGTTGCCGATTGTAAACTCAATAGCGACCGTTCAGTTAATATCAAAAAAATGAATGAAACAGGCTATCAAATCCTGAAAGCACAATTGCCTTGTCTTCTTACAGTACTCTCTACAGGATTTAAACCCAGATATATGAGAGTAAGCGGAATAATGGAAGCCTATGATAGAGAAGTTGAACTATGGACAGCCGATCAAATTGACGTTAGCGTTGAAAAACTCGGACTAAAAGGTTCGCCTACCAAAGTTGCTAAATCATTCGCTAAAAGCGTTAAACAAGCCGGCGAACAGTTTGAAGTTGACTCTGAACAAGCTGTGGCTATTATCATTAGCCGACTTAAAGAAAAGTTTATTATTTAATCAACAAAGCACTCAAAAAGTAATTAAAAATGAATAATCAAGATTATAAAAATGTTTTTGTTTTCGTAGAACAGCGAGAAGGAAAAGTTTCGAAAGTTGGACTTGAGTTGCTTGGTAAAGCTACTCAACTTGCCACCGCATTAGAACAAAAAGTTGTTGCTATGCTTGCAGGACACAATGTAAAAGAGAATGCACAAAACCTGATTGAGCACGGTGCAGATGTGGTTTTAGTTGCCGACCATCCATACTTGGAACAATATCTGACCGAACAATATACACAAGCAATAGGACAAATGATTATTAAACACAAACCTAACATTGTTCTATTTGGAGCAACAACAATAGGAAGAGACCTTGCTCCGCGCCTTTCGGCACGCCTTGAAACAGGTCTTACAGCCGATTGTACAAAACTTGAAATTGGCGACAATAACGATTTTCTTATGACTCGTCCGGCTTTTGGCGGAAACCTAATGGCAACAATAGTTTGCCCTAACCATCGACCGCAAATGTCGACAGTACGACCTGGCGTTATGGTTAAAAATGCTGCCGATAAATCAAGAAAAGGCGAAATAATCGATTTCAACGTCGATTTTGATAGCTCCAAATTTAAAGTTGAGATTATTGAAAGCGTTACCGAAACAAAAAACAAGATAGATATTGCAGATGCAAAAGTCCTTGTTTCGGGCGGACGTGGTATTGGTTGCTACGAAGGCTACGACAAACTTGCCGAACTTGCAAAACTATTGAAAGCCGAAGTATCTGCTTCGCGTGCCCTTGTTGATGCAGGTATTGCAACTCAAGACAGACAGGTTGGTCAGACTGGTAAGACAGTTAGACCCGATTTGTACTTTGCTTTCGGAATATCGGGAGCAATTCAGCACCTTGCGGGAATGGAAGAATCGGATTTTATTATAGCTGTAAATAAAGATAAATCAGCTCCTATTTTTAACGTTGCCGATTTAGGCATAGTTGGCGATTTGTGTGAAATAATTCCACTATTAACACAACGCCTAGCCGACGAACTTTCTGATAAGTAGATTGAAAATTTAATCAAAATTCTTTTGCAAACTTACCGTGAGCGGAGCAATTTCGTTTGCGGTAAGTTTTTTGTTTTTATAAAATATAAATATGATTGACTATTGTATGGGAAACTAATACTCAAATGCTTTCAATAAGCGTGTGCTACTTACCTCCTCATTTTATTATATTTCAATTCTCGTAAGTAATCGTTTCTTAATGTGCCACCTACACCACCTATTATAAACTGAATTGTTATAGGATTTCCGGTAAAATCAATAACTTTATTCATGGAGTAGTCAACAATATTGTATTTAGTTCTTAATCCTAAATAAAATGAATTAGTTATGTAATATCTGTATCCTATTCCCATGTTAAGGTTATATGTTAATACAGAAACTCCTTTAATATCTTCATCTTTATCTACATCCAGTACATCAAAACCATCAAGTGCTATTCCTCCTGTTAGCTGCATTTCATGTCCATTTCTTGAGAAAAGGTCTCTTCCTACATCAAATCCTACATATGCTCCAAAAAAATAATTTGTGCTTATTATCGAATCACCAAATTGTTTTATTCTTGCTTCATAGTAATTTGGCGATTTTACAGGTCTAATAGTCAAAGTAAAATCATAATTCATTTTTTTATGTTTTGCTCCCATCTGAAAACCTATTTCAGGATGCAAACCCAACTTTTTCAATTTTCCGGTTGGAATCCATACGCCCGTAATCCACGACAGGTGAAATTCAGCCATGTTGACATATTTATTCACGATGTTTTCATACTCAGTTGTCAGACGATTTTCGCCATAAATGCCACTTTGAATTTTTGGAAATATAGTATCATAATTTTCACCATAAAATTCAGTCAATAAATATTCAATTTGCTCAGTTTGATAGTTTTTCATTAAACTTTTTGATAATTCTTGGGTGTATTTATCAAATTCTTGTCCGGGTGGCGTATAACCGTAATAAGGTTCGGAATAATCGTAATAATAACTGTTTGAATATTTAATCATATCCATACGTTTCTGATAATTTAATATGTTACTGAGCGTTCCTATATTTAATAGCGAATCGTGGTATTGGTTTTGTTTTAAAGCCAACAAAATTTTTGCTCTATATATAGGCTCTCTCATGCCACATTTGCTTTCCCAATATTGCAACAAATAATTTGCAGAATCGAGTTTGTTTTCTTTCATGTACTTTACAAAATACAATCCGCTATTGTACGAGATATCGGAACAAGTTACCGACCTTTGTTGTATTAGTATATTACCAAAATCCTGTCCGAACAATAAACCCGATAAAAAAATCACTACAGTGAATAATCCTATTTTTTTCATATGCTTATGTGTTATTATATTACTTTAAAAAGTATAATTAGCTTAAATCTCTTTCAAAAATACTAAATTTTTAAATTTAAAACACTTGTATAGTTTTTTTATTGGAAATTAATAATATCTGTAAAAGTTATTATATTTGCATAAGTTTTTGGTAAACAACGTGTTTGTTTATGAAGATATGCTTATTCTAACATCCTGACAAGCAAATAAAACAAATTATGTGTTGCAAGCACAATATTAAGAAATTTAAGCTAAACGAGATAAGACGACATCTTTTCCGCCTAATAACGATATTGACTTCGTTTCTTCTTTTAATTAATTTAGGCATTTTTGCACAAATTCCCACCCTACCTCTAAAACCACATGCTGAAGAATACGTTTTTAACGAAATAAAACTACCCGGCGACGAACCTATTCGCGATATTTTAGCTCTTTTGCAAGACAAGCGCGGGTTTGTGTGGATGGCAGGCAACCACGGACTAATGCGATACGACGGACACGATTTTAAAATCTTCTACAATATACCCGGCGACAATAATTCTATTATTGATACCGATTTGCTATCGCTTTATCTGCTAGGCGACACGATATTATGTATAGGCGGTAAACACGGAATTTCATTGATGGATATTCGCACCGAAAAGATTACCAATTTGGCACACGACCAAGACGGAAATACTGTTGAATGGGTTAATGATTTTTATCCCGATGAAGATGGAATAATTTGGATAGGGGCTCTTAACGGACTTTATAGCTTGAAACCGGATTTATCGGGTATCATCAATCATTATCTTGATATACCACCAATAGTAACCGATGGAGACCCTGCTTTTGCCAAAAGAGTGTACTGCATAGCTCAACATAGCATTGATAAAAATAGACTAATGCTGGGAATCGGAAGTGGTTTATTGAGTTTCGATAAAAAACTAAACTCAATACATAAAGTATATCCAAATTCGGAAATTAAGTTTTGGCGTTCTCAATCCAGTATTCATAAATTCGTACAAGAAGGAAATTATTTGTGGTGTATGCGTTGGATTTCGGGAATACCGCGTTTTGATATGAAAACTGATACTTGGAAAAACTTTGGTTATCCAAAAAAAGACGATTGCCTAGAAACCACTGAAGGCGTTTGGGCTATTAGTGATTTAATGTTGAAAAATGAAAATGAAATATGGGTATGCGACGTGGATAGGGGTCTTCGTATTTTTAATAAAGATAAACAAATATTATCCCCCCTCGAACAAGAACAGACGTACAATGTTCTAAATAACTTTGCTCTTAAAATGTTTAAACTTAAAGATGGTGCACTTTGGTTAAGTAACAAAGATGGACTTTGGCGACAAAACCTGAGAGCAAAACAATTTGAAGCCCTTGATGTTCCTTTCCCTCATACTTGGGTTTCGGCAACTCTACACGATGAAGAAACTAATGAATACTATTTTGGATTATCATGGGAAAGCTATGGACTGCCTTGTTGGAATAGCTCGACACAAAAATGGACTTATTACCGACCCGAGACAAACAAAAATGAGATGTTCAACACCTACGATATTTTCAAGGACAGTTACGGAATTATTTGGGTGGCAACCGCACAA
This sequence comes from Lentimicrobiaceae bacterium, assembly GCA_028697555.1. Lineage (NCBI taxonomy): Bacteria > Pseudomonadati > Bacteroidota > Bacteroidia > Bacteroidales > Lentimicrobiaceae > Lentimicrobiaceae bacterium. Next base: position 40,166 of record JAQVEX010000018.1, read on the forward strand.
CGTGGGCTTTGGTACATTGATAAACAAAGTAAGACATTGAAACAATTTTCTTTACCAGACACAAACTATAAACATTTTTGGAACAACACTGTTTATAAAGTTTTTGAAGACAGCCAAAATAACCTGTGGCTTGGATCAGGCAAAAATGGCGTAGCTCGTTTAAATCCGGAACGAACAAAAGCTGATTATTTTATAAATGATGCCAATGATACCTCCTCGTTAAGTGGAAGTACTCATTTCAGAGCTATAGAAGAAGACCAGTACGGACGTATTTGGATAGGAAGTCGAACAGGTTTTTGCACATTCGATCCTGAAACAGAAACTTTTTCTCGCGAAATTCCTTTAAAACTACAAAAAAAAGGCATCAGGGACGGCTACACATATTCAATTGTAAAAGACACTACGAATACTATGTGGCTTACTGTAGAAAGTCAGGGATTGATAAAAATTGAAGAAAAAACTAAAAATAAATTCAACTTTAAAATATACCAAACAAACGACGGACTTAAAGACCTTACCGTGTATTACATGACAGCCGACAAGCAAGGAGGTTTGTGGATTGTCAACAACGGTTTACTTTACCTAAATCCGTACAACAATTCATTTATGCTCACGGATGTGCGGAACGGATTGCAGAAAAATTTAAGCGGAGATAGCAAAATTATAGTTGACCGTCATGGAAACGTTTTCTGTGGTGCACAAGTTGGCATAAGATGGCTTAACGAAGCTGAAAAATATTCACAATCAAGCGTATCTAATTTAATAATTGAAAACATAAGTATTAATAGCCAACCAATTCTTGATTGGAATCCTCATAGCCAAAAAGGCTCTCCGCTCATTGTTAATTACAATAAAAACAATTTCACCTTCGGTTACACGGCAATTTGTTTCGAAGACTACAGCCAAGTGCGATATCGTTATAGATTAGAAGGACTGGAAAATGATTGGAACACACCCACCAATATTTTGGAAGCTCGTTACACCAATTTAAAACCCGGGAAATATCGTTTCGTGTTAGATGTGTCATACAAAGGTGTTTGGTTAGGATATAATCAAAGTGTAGAGTTTAAGATAAAACAAGCTTTTTGGAAAACTTGGTGGTTTATATTAATTTTTACAATTGTAGTAATAGCAATTATTTATTCACTATATTCAAACCGTAAACGACACAAAGAAAAACAAATGCAAATTCGCTCACGAATAGCATCTGATTTGCACGACGACGTTGGCTCAACGCTGAGCAGTATATCTATTATGAGCGATTTGTTGCAATCGAGGTTAGACGATAGTCCTAATTCTGAAGAGATGCTACGCAAAATCGGAAAAAATGCGCGAGACATGTTAGAATCGATGGACGATATTATATGGTCGGTAAATCCGCAAAACGATAGCTTTCACAACATTATAGTTCGTATAAGAGAATATGCCTTACCGCTTTTTGAGCCCTTAGACGTCAGATTTTCCATCATTGTTCCCGATAATATTGCCTCTTTAAAAATTCCTATGGATATGCGTCGAAACATATTTTTAATTGCAAAAGAAGCATTAAATAATACAGCTAAATATTCGAAATGTACAGAGGTAGAAATCGAATTTACATACTATTATTCAGTTTTAAAAATGACAATATTTGACAATGGAAAAGGCTTTGACGTGTCGAAAGATTACGCACGAAATGGATTGCGTAACATGAAATATCGTGGTGAAAAAGTAGGAGGAAAAGTTTCCGTTAGCTCAAACATTGGTAAAGGTACCATTGTAACTTTTACAGCAAAAGTAGAGTAATAAACGTAACTAATGATTTATAGATTATTTACAAAACCATATATTTATATTATTGACAGATGTTGTTATTAAGTGTAAAATTGCAAATTGATAAATAATTAGCATTCCTAAACTTGCAGATCAAAAAAAATGAATTTAGAAATCAAAGTTTCCATTTACGAAGACAATGACGCTCTGCGTGAAAGCCTTTCTTTTTTAGTAAAAGGTTCGGGGTTGCTGCGATTTGTGGGAGCCTACCCCGATTGTCGAAATATTCTTGAAAATTGCAAACAAGAAATGCCTGACGTTATTCTTATGGACATAGATATGCCCTACCTTTCCGGCATTGATGCTACCCGATTGGTAAAGGACAAATATCCGGACATCAACGTAATGATGTTGACAGTAATTGAAGACCGCGACAAAATTTTTGATGCGTTGCGTGCGGGAGCCACAGGCTACCTGCTGAAAAAGGCTTCGGCTGTACAGATAATTGAATCTGTTGCCGAATTAGCTAATGGAGGATCACCTATGTCGAGCGAAATAGCACGCAAGGTTCTGCAATTTTTTACATCGCCTAATAATAAAATAGAAAACGATTATACCATTTCGACTCGTGAACTTGATGTACTGAAACGCTTGGTTGCCGGCGACAGCTACAAAATGATTGCCGACCATTGCTGTATCTCCATTGGCACAGTTTATAGTCATATAAATAGCATTTATCGCAAATTAGCAGTTAATTCCAAATCCGAAGCCGTTGTCAAGGCAATTAAGGAAAGATTAGTTTAAATAGTTTTGAGTTAGGAACAAAGAAACTCATAACTCGAAATATCCCAAAACTTCGAGACAAAACGAAAAAACATCTCGCAAAAACCATATGTTTATATTATTGACTTGCTGTTTGTTTTCTATTAATTTTGCGGTGTAAAAGTTAATTAAAGAGGCATTGGACAATGAAAACAGTAAAAAAACTTTTTTGCATCGGCTTTTGGTGTATAAATATTTCTGTAGATAATCCGTACAGGACTATATACCAGTAATATGTTTTTTACAACAATCATTGTGTTTCCGAAACAATTCTAAAAATAATTTAAACATAACAAACACTTAAAAATCAAAAAAATGAAAACAAAATTTTACTTATTATTAATCGCCATATTTGCATTAAACATTTCTGTTAAAGCGCAAAATATTGGCGGACAAGACATCGTTATTTCAGAAATGGACTACTACTATTGGGCGTATTCCAAAGTTTCAATTGCAGACAACGGATGGATATACATTTTGGTGGACAAAAAACATGCATATGAAAGCAAATTGGAGTTGCACCGCTCAAAAGACAATGGTGTAACCTACCAAAGGCTAAAAGAATGGCAGCACATCGGTGGCACTTGGGAGTACACAGATGCCGACCTTGTAGTTACGGGCAAC